>NZ_JBMBTE010000016.1:0-65715 GCF_048897285.1 Rhodococcus sp. O3 | reverse complement strand
AGATTGTTCGCCGACCTGGCGCGGGCGATCCGCGCTGATGCGAAGACGTTGGCGGCCCTCGAGATCGGTGAGACCGGCAAACCCGAGAAGGCCGCGCTTGCCGAGATCGAGAACTCGGCGCAGTACTTCGAATTCTACGGCGGGCTCACCGGCGGACCGGCCGGGGAGATTCTCGACGTCGAACCCGACCAGCACGTCTACACCCGGCGCGAACCGTTCGGGGTCGTCGGGATCGTCACCCCGTGGAATCTGCCGCTCAACCAGGCGTGCCGGGCGGTCGCACCCGCGCTCGCCGCCGGGAACACCGTGGTCGTCAAGCCGTCCGAGTTCACGTCCTCGTCGTCGGTGCGGCTCGCGCAGCTCGCGACCGAGGTCGGGTTCCCGGCCGGGGTGTTCAACGTCGTGCTCGGCACCGGCGACGTCGCGGGTGCCGCGCTCGTCGAACACCCGTCGGTCGCGAAGGTCGCGTTCACCGGGTCGGTCCGCACCGGACGGGCCATCGGCGCGATCGCCGCGGACCGGATCATCCCGCTCACCCTCGAACTGGGGGGCAAGTCCGCGAACATCGTGTTCGCGGACGCCGATCTCGATGCTGCGGTCACCGGTGCGGTGCAGGCGTTCACGTCGAACGCCGGTCAGGTGTGTTCGTCGGGTACCCGGCTGCTCGTTCACCGGTCGGTCTTCGACCGAGTGGTCGGCGCGGTCGCCGAACGCGCCTCGGCGATCAGGATCGGCGAGGACATGGGACCGCTCATCACGCGCGCCCAGTTCGAGCGCGTCCAGGAGTACTTCAAGATCGCCGAATCGGAAGGTGCCCGGGCGGTCACGGGCGGTGCGGTCGCGGCACTCGCCGCCGAGACCGGCGGCTTCTACGTCGAACCCACCGTCTACACCGAGGTCACCAACCACGCACGCATCGCCCGCGAGGAGATCTTCGGCCCGGTCCTCGTCGCCATCCCGTTCGACACCGACGACGAGGCGATCGCGATCGCGAACGACTCGGAGTACGGACTCGTCGCGGGACTGTGGACCCGCGACGTGAGCCGCGCCGTCACCGTCAGCGAGCAACTGTGTGCCGGGCAGGTATTCGTGAACACGTGGTCCACCGGATCGGTGCAGACCCCGTTCGGCGGCTGGAAGCACAGCGGGTACGGCCGGGAGAAAGGCGTCGAGGCGCTCCACCACTACAGCCAGGTCAAATGCGTGACCATCAAGCTCGATTCCGCCGGATCGTCGGCGTGAAGGGAACATCCGAAATGGCAGACGAACTCACGGCGTCGACGGTCGAGGACGCGCACAAGGCGCTCTTCGACGCGGGACTGGCCGTCCGCAGGGAAGTGCTCGGCGACGCCTATGTCGACGCGGCACTCGAACGCGGCATCGGCACCGACGGGGAAGCGTTGCAGCACTACGTCACCGAATCCGTGTGGGGATCGGTGTGGACGCGACCGGGTCTCGACCGTCGCAGCCGGTCCCTGCTCAACCTCGGCATCCTCATCGCGCTGAGCCAGCACACCGAACTCGCGGTGCATGTGCGGGCCGGGCTCGGTAACGGGCTGACCCGCGAGGAGATCACCGAAGCCGTCGTCCACGCGACCGCGTACGTCGGATGCCCGGCCGGTGTTGCGGCGATGCGCGTCGTCCAGGACACGCTGACCGCCGAACTCGGTCCCCTCGGTGGGGAGGGCGCCGCATGAACGCCGCCGCTGCGCCCGCCCGGGCCGGATTCGTCGGACTCGGCGCGATGGGTTCGCCCATCGCACAGAACTTCTCGAACGCGGTGCCGGGACTGCGGGTGTTCGACGCGAACCAGGGAACGCTGGACCGGTTCGTCGCCGAGAACCCGTCGTCCGTGCGGGCGAACGCCCTCGCCGACCTCGTGGATTGCGACGTCGTGGTGCTCAGCCTGCCCACCAGCGACATCGTCGACGCGGTGCTCCTGGGACCCGACGGGCTGCTCGGGCACCTGCGTCCCGGGTCGATCGTCGTGGACATGGGCTCGAGCGTCCCGGCCCGCACCCAGGCGCTCGCCGAAGTCGCCGCGGAGAAGGGCATCGCGATCGTCGACGCCCCGGTCAGCGGCGGTGTCGCGCGGGCCCGCGAGGCCGACCTCGCGGTGATGGTCGGCGGTGACACCGAAGCCGTGGAACGGGTCCGCCCGTTGCTCGAGGCCACCGCCCGCGAGGTGATCGTCGTGGGCCCGGCGGGCTCCGGGCACGCCACCAAGGCCCTCAACAATCTGCTGGCCGCGTCCGGTCTCGTCGCGGCGGCCGAAGCCATGCTGGTGGGAGCCAAGTTCGGGATCGACCAGGCGACGCTGCTCTCCGTGATCAACGCCGGCAGCGGCCGGAACAACACCACCGAGACCAAGTACGAGAAGTTCGTGCTGTCACGATCGTTCGCGTCGGGCTTCACCGCGGAACTCATGCGCAAGGACCTGGGCATCGCGCTGGATCTCGCGCGCGAGCAGGGCGTGAAGATCGGTCTCGGTGAGGAACTCGGCCGGATCTGGAACGACGCGACCGAAGCCCTCGAACCCGGCGCCGATCAGACCGAGATCGTGCGCTATCTGGAGGATGCCTTCGGACTCGAGAGTCCGTAGCGCTTCGTAGATGACCCGAACATCCCGAGAGAGTGAGGATTCCGTGGCGCTGCCCGCCGTTCTGACCACTCCCGCCGAACACGCCCGGCGCACGCCGGACAAACCGGCGATCATCATGGGCGCCGGCGGTGAGGCGGTGACCTACGCGCAGCTCGACGACCGGTCCGCGCGCCTGGCACAGGCACTGAGAGAGCGCGGCATCGGCGAGGGCGACCAGATCGCGATTCTCATGGAGAACAACCGCGCGTACCTCGAGGTGACGTGGGCGGCGCAGCGATCGGGTCTGTACTACACCGCGATCAACAGGCATCTGCGGTCCGCGGAGGTGCAGTACATCCTCGACGACTGCGGCGCCGTCGCGCTCGTGACGAGTGCGGCGATGGCCGACGTCGTCGCCGGCCTGGATCTGTCCCGAATCCCCGTGCGCATCAGTGCATCCGGTGATGTCGACGGATTCGAGCGATACGACGACGTGCTGGCCGCGAGCGAACCGATGCCGGAAGACCAGGCACGCGAGGGTCGCGAGATGCTCTACTCATCCGGCACCACCGGACGGCCCAAGGGCGTTCGCAAGCCTCTCGTTGCCGCGCCCTTCGGTGATCCCGCCGCGCCCCCGGTGCTCATCGCGAAGGGCCTGGAGATGCGTGGTGCGCTCGAAGACGCCGTCTACCTGTCACCGGCACCGCTGTATCACGGTTCACCGCTGGTGTTCTCGATGTCGTGGCAGCGACTCGGCGCCACGGTCGTGGTCATGGAATCCTTCGATGCCGAGCTGTGTCTGCAATTGATCGAACGGCACGGCGTCACCGACGCCCAGTTCGTGCCGACGATGTTCGTGCGCATGTTGCGTCTGCCGGCCGAGGTGCGGCGACGCTACGACCTGTCGAGTCTGCGCGAGGTCATCCACGGTGCCGCACCGTGCCCGGTCCCGGTGAAACGGCAGATGATGAGCTGGTGGGGCCCGATCATCCACGAATACTATTCCGGCACCGAGGACATCGGCACCGCCTCCATCACGCCGCAGGAGTGGCTGGCACATCCCGGTTCGGTCGGCCGTCCGATGCAGGAATGCCACATAGTCGGTGAGGACGGCGAGGAACTGCCCCGAGGGAAGGTCGGCGTCGTCTACTTCGCGGGTGGTCGCCCCTTCGAGTACCACAACGACCCGGCCAAGACGGCCGCGGCCGCGAACGACAAGGGTTGGAGAACCCTCGGCGACATGGGCTATCTCGACGAGGACGGCTACCTCTACCTGACCGACCGGCTGGCGTTCATGATCATCTCGGGTGGCGTCAACATCTACCCGCAGGAGGCGGAGAACGTCCTGTCCGGGCATCCCGCGGTCGCGGACGTCGCGGTCATCGGTGTGCCCGACGACGAGATGGGGGAGTCGGTCCGGGCGGTCGTCCAGCTCGTGGAATCCGCCCGCGCGTCGGCGGAACTCGAGGCGGAACTCATCGCCTACTGCCGATCGGAACTGGCGTCCTACAAGTGCCCCCGCAAAGTCGACTTCGTCGATTCACTGCCCCGCGACCCGAGCGGCAAACTGCAGAAGAGACTGCTGCGCGAACAGTATTGGACCGGAGTGGGCTGACGCCCCGGTGTGCCTTTGTGGCGGTCAGGGCCGCCACAAAGGCACACCGGGGCCGCAGGCCCCCTCAGCCTGCGTCGATCGCGACGTCGAGTGCTCCGAGATCGCCCCCGAGTTCGGAGACGGTATCGCGCACCACGGCAACGTCCTTGGTAAGGAATTCCTCAACCGCACCGGTGAACCCGGCGACGGATCCGCGGGCGGCGATGTTGCCCATCACCTTGCTGGCGGAGCTGCCGTGCGGAAGTGCCTCGAGCAGAGCCGATTCCTCGACCCCGAGTTGCGCACCGAGGGCCACGGCTTCGGAGATGAGACCGATCTGTGCCGCGAACAACGCGTTGTTGACCAGCTTGACGCGTTGCCCGTTGCCGGCCTGCCCGACGTGGAGTACCGGATCCCCGTAGCTGCGCAGCACGGGTGTGGCACGCTCGACGGCGTCGGCGTCGCCTCCGAGGAACAGCGTGAGACTTCCGGCGGCGATGTCGTGCGGGCCGCCGCTGACCGCAGCGTCGATCACGTCGATGCCGTGGACCGCCGCTTCGTCCCGGATCTGTTCGATCGTCCGGGGGCTGATGGTCGTGTGGATCGCCAGCACCGAGCCGCGCGGCATCTTCTCGAGAAGGGCGCTCTTCAGACACACCTCGCGGACCTGGTCGTCGGTGAACACGCAGACGAGGACGATCTCGGCGCCGACACCGGTCTCGGACGCCTCCGTCACTGCCGTGACGCCCGCATCCGTCAGGGCGGCACGGGTTTCCGATGATCGGCCCAGCGCTCGGACCTCGTGTCCGACCTCGGCGAGCTTGCGCACCATGGGCAGGCCCATGCGGCCGGCCCCGATGAATCCGACCCGGGTCACCGCGGGTGCTCCATCAGGGCGAGGGTGGCGTCGGCTGCGGTGAGCACCACCCCGGGCGTCGCGCCCGCCGCGTCCGCGAGGCCCGCCACGTGTCCGACGTCCTTGCGCAGCAGGGGACCGGCATGCTTCGCGATGCTGTCGAGTGTGCCGCCGCCCGCCACGACCCGGCCGAGCGCGAAACTGTTCGCCGATCCGTGCGTGATGACCTCACCGAGCTTCGCGGGATCGACACCGAGCGACTCACCGAGTTGCAGCGTGGTCACGGAGGTCGCGAGATTCGCGGTGAACAGTAGATTGTTGAGGAGCTTGGCAACCTGCCCGGCTCCGATGTCGCCCAGGTGGACCACGGGATTCGCGTAGGTCTCGAAGACGGGCCGGATCTTCTCGACGATCTCGGTGTCGCCACCGACCATGACGAGCAGGGTGCCCGCGGCGGCTCCCATGCCGCCGCCGCTGACCGGGGCATCGACAACCGCAACCCCGGCCTCACGCGCCTGCTCGGCGAGTTCCCGAACCGTGTCGGGATGGACGGTGCTGTGGATTGCGATGATCCCACCGGGCTGCAAGCCCGCCAGCACGCCGTTCTCGCCGGTGACGACCTGCCGCACATCGCCGTCGGCGACGACGCAGAGGCAGACCAGGTCGCTCGCGGCGGCGAGTTCGGCGGGCGTCTGCGCGGTCTTCGCCGCGGTGTCCGCGTACGGCTCGAGCGACTCGGGTCGCCGCGCCCACAGGGTCATCTCGTATCCCGACTCGACGATGCGGCGCGCCATGGGCCCGCCCTGGCTGCCGAGCCCGATGAAACCGACACGCATCAGTGCTCCTCCGATCCGATCAGTACGACTCCGAGTGGTGCGACGGTCATGCCGCGGCTTCCTGCTTCTGCGGCCGCCAGAACGTGGCGAGCAGACCGGCGGTCGCGACGACACCGACGCCGAGCGCGATCGCGCCGCCGGCCCAGCCGACGATCGTGATGTCGACGGCCGAATCGATCGAGATCTCACCGGGTCCGATCATGGCCAGCGCCAGCGCGACCACGCCGAGCACGAGGACGTATTCGTAGCCTTCCTTGAAGACGAAGAATCCGTTGGGCCGGTGCGCGAGCAGACCGGCGACGAGCATGATCGAGATGACCGCTGCGCACGCCAGGGGAGTGAGCAGGCCGAGAATCACGAGCACGCCGGCGCCGATCTCGACGACGACGCTGATCCATGCCTGCAACGTGCCGTTGCGCAGGCCCAGTCCGCTGAACCAGCGCGCGGTACCGGCGATACGGCCGCCGCCCACCCAGTGGTTGACGCCGTGCGCGATCATCGTCGCACCGAGCACCAGACGCACCAGGAGTAGCGCAACATCGGTGGGGTCCATCGCTTCACCTCCTTGCCGCTGTGCGGCACCGTCGAATCATTTTGTGGTAGCGGATATTCGGTCAGCCGCACGATTGTCGATGCATTCCTGCACGAACGACAGCACGGTCGAGTGGTACGACGCGGCCGCGTAGCCGAGGGCGAGATTGTGCCCGGCGTCCGGCTGCGTGTGCAGCTCGACCCGGGGCGCGGCGGTGAAACTCGCCGCGATGTCGTCGAGGGCCTCCGGGTCGCCGCGCCACACCCGCTCGTGTTCGGCGGCGGTGAAGTGCACCGGGACCTCGACCCGCGCGGCGAGTTGCGGGAATTCGGTGTGCGGCCACGACGCGGTCACCGTCGCCTCGTAGGCGGGGGTGCGCGAGGCGATCGGCGCGCCGCCGACCAGTTCCGGCGGATAGATCTCGGGGTGCGCCCAGATCAGCCCGTATACGCCCTTGGGGTCGGCGTATTGTGCTTCCGTGCCGAGGATTCCGCGGGCGTCGGCGTGATGCTCACGGCCGGTGCCGGCCAGTGCGATCCCGAGCAGGTCCTTGCCGCGTGGCTCGACGGCCAGGCGCATTGTGAGTTCGCATCCCAGCGAGTGGCCCCACAGGAAGATCCCGGCACCGAGATCGAGCGAGTCCAGATGCGCGTCGATCGCGGCGTGGGCGGCGTCGACCCGCTGCTCGGGCCGGGTGAAGTCGTCCACGTGCGGACGGGAGGCGCCGTACCCGGGTCGGTCCACCGCGAGGACGGTGAATCCGCGCGCGGGACCGGTTCGCAGCAGGGACAGCTCGGGATGGCCCGGGCAGTCGAAGTACGCGGAGTCCGTCGCCCCGCCGTGCAGCGCGACGACCACGGCTCGGGGCTGCTCGGCGACCGCGAGCAGCCCCGACATCGGGACACCGTCGATCTCGACGACGCGGGCGACGGGTGCGGATTCGATCGTCGTCACGAGTCCGCCCGCAGGAGCATCGCACCGCCGGGGGACAGGCCGCCGGTGGCGGCGACGGCGACGCGGGCGCCGGCCACCTGACGGTCTCCGGCTTCACCGCGCAACTGCACGACGGCCTCGTGGATCAGGCCCATGCCGTGGGTGCGGCCGTGCGAGAGCTGACCGCCGTGGGTGTTCAGCGGCAACACGCCGTCGCGGGCGATGTTGTGGCCGCCGTCGAGGAAATCCTTGGCCTCGCCGATGCCGCAGAAGCCGAGGGCCTCGATCCACGACAGGCAGTTGAACGTGAACCCGTCGTAGAGTTCGGCGACGTCGACGTCCTCGGGCCGCAGGTCGGTGCGCGACCACAGGTGGGCGGCGGGGCCGAGCACCTGCGGTTCGTGGGTGAGGGTGCTCTGGTCCCATTCGATCCGCTCGATGATCTGGGTACCCACCGCCTCGACGAGAACGGGTGGCTTGG
The DNA here is from genome assembly GCF_048897285.1 of Rhodococcus sp. O3. NCBI lineage: Bacteria > Bacillati > Actinomycetota > Actinomycetes > Mycobacteriales > Nocardiaceae > Rhodococcus > Rhodococcus sp. O3. Next base: position 57,902 of record NZ_JBMBTE010000016.1, on the reverse strand, counting down.
CCAGATCGCGGGCCGCGTCGACCGCCGAGACGATCACCGCGACCGAGCCGTCGCACGGAACGTCGCAGTCGTACAGGCCGAACGGGGTCGTGATGGCACGCGCGTTCAGGTAGTCGTCCATCGTCAGCGGATCGCGGTAGATCGCCGTCGGATTCAGCGCGGCGTTGGCGCGCTGGTTGAGCGCGATCCAGCCGAGGGTCTCGCGGGTGGTGCCGTAGCGATGGAAGTGACGCTGGGCGTTCTGGGCGAGGGTGTGCGCGGCGGAGATGCCACCGAACGGCATCATCCAGCTCGTGGTGCGCCCGCCCGAGGGGCGGATCTCGCCGCGCTTCATCAGTTCTCCGTGGGTCGCTTCCCACAGGGTGCGGTAGCACAGCACGTGCCGTGCGAGTCCGCTGGAGACCGCGATCATCGCGGCAATGACCGAGCCACCGGGACCGAAGGTTTCGATGCCGCCGTTGTGCCAGGTCGGGTTGAGCCCGAGTGCGGCCTCGACGGTCAGGACACCGCCCTCGCCGAAACCGCCGACCTGGCCGGCGCCGGGGTAGCTGGCGATCCCGTCGATGTCGTCGAGCGTGAGACCGGCGTCGGCGACGGCGCGTTCGCACGCCTCGATCGTCAGGTCCAGAGGGGAGCGCATGAGCCGGCGCCCGATCTCGGACATCCCGACTCCGGTGAGAGCCACCCGGTCCTCGAACTTCTCGCGAGATGCCATGGGCCGCACGTGCTTGCGGAAGTCCTCGGGTTCGATCTCGTCGGCCGGCAGCCGAGCAGGCGCGACCTGCTCGGCTGCCGGACGGAACAGCGGCAGCCAGACGTCGTCGTCCTGCTGGAAGACGACCTCCATCCGCCGGCCGAGTTCGAGGGTCTCCGGATCGCAGTCGACGATGTTGGTCGTCAGCCGCACCCGGGGGTCCTCGTCGATCGCGACCTGCGCCACCACATAGGGCGGCGGCAGGCCGGGGAGACCGAAGCGGTGGTTGACCGTGAAGCCGGCGAGCGTGGCAGTGCCCGACACTTCGCGCACGCCCATCCGGTGACCGCGGCAGTACCGGCACACCGGTTGCGGCGGATGGATCAGCGCAGAACAGGATTCGCATTCCTGGATGCGCAGGATCCCGTCCGCACCGGCGGTCCAGAAGAACCGGTTCTGCTCGGTCACCTGGGGAAGGGGACGGCCCGATTTCGGCGCCTTGCCCTTCTCCGTGTCCTCGGGGTCGACCACCGCTGAATCAGTCACCGATCTGAGCCTCCGACCTCTTCACCGTGATGGGCTCCGCGAGACGCTGCTCGTCGCAGATCTTCTGGAGCTTCTCGAGCGTCTCGTCGAGACCCGCGCCGAGGCGCGGTCCGGGCGTGAACGTGGCCGGCAGGTGCCGCATGCCCTGGATGACGCCGATCGAGTCGTAGTGCACTGCCTCCGCCGGGTCGCACTTGTAATCCGGCATGCGGTCGAGCACGGCGACGAGCATCCGCTTGAACACCTGGCGGGCCATGTTCGAGCCGATGCACCGGTGGATGCCGAGACCGAAACTGAAGTGCCGGTTTCCGCGACGCTCCAGGTCGACCTCGTTCGGATCGTCGAACAGTTCCGGGTCGCGGTTGGCCATCGCCCAGGACAGCCAGAGGCGCTCGCCTTCCTTGAAATCGGTGCCGTTGAACGAGCAGTCCGCCGAGAACGTCCGGCCGTCACCCGGTGCAGGGGTGAAGTACCGCAGGAACTCCTCGGTCGCCGAATCGAGCAGCGTGTCTCGCTCCTCGCTGAGGATCGTGCGCTTGTCGGGATTGTGCGCGAGCCACTCGAGCGAGTGCGCGGTCAGCGCCGTCGTCGTGTCGAAGCCACCACCGATCAGCAGGCTCAGGATGCCGAGCAGCTCCATGTCGTCGGGCTTTTCGCCGAGCACGGTGGCCTGCGCGAGCTCGTTGATCAGGCCCGGGCGGGGATTCTCCCGGATCTCGAACAGGTTCGTGAGCAGGTCGATGCCCATCGTCCGGTGCATCTCGGCGATGCGCGGGACGTCAGGCGAGTCCGGCGGCGTGTACACCGCGGCGTGGACCGGTTCGTTGTAGATGGTCCACTTGGCGATCGGGATGCCCATCATCGCCAGGGTGAGCACGGCGGGCACGATGTTCGCCAGGTCGTCGACGAAGTCGATGCGGCCGGTCTCGATCTTCTCGTCGATGCTGGCCCGCACGATCTCGTCGATGAACGGTGTCCATCGCTTGACCGCGGCGGGGGACAGGTACGGGTTGAGCAGGGCACGGAACTCGTGGTGCTCGGGGTCGTCCATCTCCAGGATGCCGCCGCGCACGCCCGACGCACGTTCCATCGTCGGGATCGCGATTCCCTTGTAACCACGGCGTTTTCCGTGGATGTCGTGGTCGGTGGACACGTCCGCCGAGCGGGCGAGCGCGAACACCTCCTTGCTGCCGGCGGCCACCCAGTGGCCACCGTGGGTCTCGGACCACGCCATCGGACACTTGGCGTGCATCTCCTGCGTGATCGGCAGGAAGTTGTCGCGGTAGTCGGCGGCGTGGCGGTCGAAATCGAACCTGTTCGCCTTGCGGTTGTCGTCCGTGACGACGTCGTCAACGCTCACGGCGTTGTCCTCTCTTGCACGTCGAGCTTTGGGGGGCTGTTCGAAACGGCAGATCAGAAAATGGTGATCGCCTGCTCGGGGCACGAGCGGGCGGCCTCCTTCACCGCTTCCTCCTGGTCGGCGGGCACCTCTTCGTTTGCGACCGACGCGTGACCGTCGATCTCACTGAGCTCGAAGACGTCCGGTGCGGCCATGGCACAGAGCGTGTGGCCCTGGCACTTGTCGGGATCGACGCGGACCTTCAAAATTCTCCTCCAGACTTCCGTTGTATCCGGGGTAGTTCGGATCCCTTTCGCCGGAATCCTCCGGGGACGGTAGCAGCGACGGGATTCGGGATCAGATGTGGTAGTCGTACCACTTCAGGTAGCCGCCTCCGTCGACGCGCATCTGCATGCCGGTGACGTACCGTGATTCGTCGGAAGCCAGGAAAAGCACCATGTTGCTGGAGTCCTGGGGCTCGATGTACGGAATCGGCATGGCCTGTTGCACACCGAATGCCGGCTCCGCGTCCTGGCGGGTGGGGTGTGCGAGGTCGGGACGGAACGAGCGGTACATCGGCTCGCTCTGCAGCATGTCGGTGTTGCAGTTGGTCGGGTGCAGCACGTTGGCGCGAATGCTGCGGGGCGCCAGATGCGTTGCGAGTTCGTGGATGAACTGTGCCAACGCACGCTTCGAGTACACGTACGCGACACCACCGAGGTCCTTGCCCGGCTGGTCGACCTTGGCGACGTCCATCAGGGCCGCGGTCGAGCCCGTCGCGATGATCGATGCGCCGGCGCTCAGGTGCGGCAACGCTTCCTGCACGGCGTTGATCGTGCCGACGAGATTGGTATTGACCACATCCGACCAAGCCTGGGTTTGTGGTTCGCCCTTCATGCCGGCGACACCTGCCTGCGCGACAACGACATCCAGCTTGCCGAACTCGGCGAGACCCTGCTCGAGAGCGGCACGGACCTCGGAGGCCACACGCACGTCCGCCTTGACCGCGACGATGCGACGACCCTGCTTCTCGACGAGGCGCACGGTCTCCTCGAGGTCCTCGGGGGTGGCCATCGGGTATCCGATCGACGGGATGTCCTCGCACAGATCGATCGCGATGATGTCCGCGCCCTCCTCGGCCAGACGGACCGCGTGGCTGCGGCCCTGCCCGCGAGCGGCGCCGGTGACGAACGCGACCTTGCCTTCTACACGCCCCACTGTTGTTTCCTTTCGCTAACTTTCGCTGTCGGGAGATTCGCGGACGGTCGGGTCAGGTGTTGCGTCCGCCGTTGACGCCGAGGATCTGGCCGGTGATGTAGCCGGCTTCCTCGGAGACGAGGAATGCGCATGCCGCGGCGATGTCCTCCGGGCGGCCCACCCGGCGTACCGGGGTCCGCTGGATGTGTTCTTCGATGGTTCCGCCGAGCAGGCCCTTGCTTTCGGAGTTGCGCAGCATCGGGGTATCGACGAATCCGGGTGGGACGGCGTTGACGGTGATTCCGTCGGGGCCGTATTCGAGGGCGAGCGACTTGGTGAGCCCGTTGACGCCGGATTTGGACGAGACGTACGCGGTCATGAACTGCTGCCCGGACTGCGCACTCGACGACGAGATGTTCACGATGCGGCCCCACTGCGCCTCGCGCATGTCGGGGAGCACCGCCTGGACGCAGTGGAAGACACCGTTCAGGTTGACCGCGACGATCTGGTTCCAGGTGTCGATGTCGATGTTGTGGAAGCGCTTGTACAGTTCCCGGCCCGCGGCGTTCACCAGAATCGTGATCGGGCCGAGTTCCTTTCGGACCTCGTCGAGCGCAGCGTCGACCGACGCGCGATCGGACACGTCCGCGACATAGGAGAACTTGGCGTCGGACGGATTGATGTCCAGGATCGCGACCCGGTGGCCGTCGTTGCGCAAGCGCTCGGCGATGGCCGCGCCGATTCCCGAACCGCCGCCGGTGACGACGGCGGTTCGGGCGGTGGAAGCTGTTCCTGCTGTCACTTCCACGCCTCGTCTCCGACGATGGTCACGCGGCGCATGAGTCGCTCGGACGACGGGTCGTAGGGCAGGGCCCGGTGCAGCATGCCGGTGTTGTCCCACACGACCAGGTCTCCGACCTCCCAGTCGTGGGCGTAGCAGAAGCGCTCCTGCGTGGTCCACGCCTGCAGTTCGTCGATGAGCGCGCGGCTCTCGTCGGGTTCCATGCCGACGATGTGGTCGGCGGTGGCGCCGATGACCAGCGAGCGGCGGCCGTCGCGGCGTTCCCACACGAGCGAGGACTCGTGCGTGGGGAGCTGCCGCCAACGGGCGACCTGGTCCTCGGTCGGATCCGGGTAGACCAGGCGCTGCGCGGCTTCGAAGCTGTGGACGACGCGCAGTCCGTCGTAGCGCTTGCGCTCTGCCTCGGAGAGGTTCTCGTAGGCGGCGTAGGTGCTCGCGAACTCGGTGCCACCGCCGACGGCGGCGACGTGGCGGCAGCTGAGCACCGTGGCCTTGGCCGGGATGTCGTTGGTGGTGTCGTCGATGTGCCAGCTGAAGGTGCCCTTGAGGTACTCGGCCGACGGCGACTTCGCCGGGTCGAGCGACACCGTGAAGATCTCCTCGCCGGGGATCGGCTGGACGAGCTGACCGAGCTTGCGGCTGAAGGCGAGCTGACCTTCGTCGTCGAGGTTCAGGCCGCGGAACAGCAGCACTCCGCGCCACTTCAGCGCTTCGGTCAGCTTGCCGATCACCTCGGGGTTCTCGAGGTCGACATCTCCGCTGACCTCTACTCCCAGGGCCGGGGTGATTGCTGTAGTCTTGATCACAAGAAGCTCCCTTCCAGTTTTCGAGAACCATACTCTCCGCGTCGAGTTGCCCGCAAGGCCGGATCAGCCGCTGGTCAGGACAATTCAGGCTTCGATTTGGGGTATGCGAACCAGGCTCTGATTGCTACATTCACACCAATACGGGGACTGAATTCTCGATAGTGAGAATCGTATTTCCACACAGTGAGGAGAACCGGATGTCAACGCAGGAGACCGTGCAGGCCGAGGCCGGGACCGAGGTGCACAAGCGCCTGCTCATCGACGGGCAGCTCGTCACGACCGAGCAGACCTTCCCGTCGTTCAACCCCGCGACGGGTGAGCTCGTCGGCTACGCGCCGGATGCCGGTGTCGCCGAGGCTGAAACCGCCATCGAGGCCGCGCGCCGCGCCTTCGACACCACGACGTGGTCCACCGACGTCGAATTCCGCATCAAGTGCCTCGACCAACTCCACCAGGCACTGCTCGACAACGCCGAAGAACTGCGCGAACTCACCATCGCCGAGGTCGGCGCACCGCGCCTGCTCACCTACGGCAACCAGCTCGACGCCCCGATCAACATCGTCCGCTACTACGCGGACCTCCTCCGCAAGTACCCGCTGACCGAGGACCTCGGCGAGGTCGAGATCCGCGGGCAGAAGCACCGCCGCTGGATCGAGCGCGAGGCCGCGGGCGTCGTCGCCGCGATCGTCGCCTACAACTACCCGACGCAGCTCGCGCTTGCGAAGCTCGCCCCGTCACTCGCCGCCGGCTGCACGATCGTTCTCAAGGGCGCACCCGACACCCCGCTCGTCACGCAGGCGCTCGGCGAGATCATCGCCAACCACACCGACATCCCCGCCGGCGTCGTCAACATTCTCTCCTCCACCCAGGTGTCGACCGGCGAGATCATGACGACCCACCCGGACGTCGACGTCGTCACCTTCACCGGCTCCACCGTCGTCGGCCGCAAGATCATGGCCGCGGCCTCCGAGTCCCTCAAGCGCGTCTTCCTCGAGCTCGGCGGCAAGTCCGCGCTCATCGTGCTCGACGACGCGGACATCCCGACCACAGCGCAGTTCGCGGCGTTCAGCATCTGCTCGCACGCCGGCCAGGGCTGCGCGCTCACCACGCGCCTGCTCGTGCCGCGCGAGAAGCACGACGAGATCGTCGCCGCGGTCGGCGCGATGATGAGCAATGTGCCGTTCGGCGACCCGTCCGACCCGAAGATCTACATGGGTCCGGTCATCAACGAGAAGTCGCGCGAGAAGATCGACGGCATGGTCAAGCGGGCCGTCGAGGCGGGCGCGACCCTCGTCACCGGCGGCGAGAAGGTCGACCCCGGCTTCTTCTACAAGCCGACGCTGCTCGCGAACGTCGACCCGGACAGCGAGATCGCGCAGGAAGAGGTCTTCGGTCCGGTCCTCGCCGTCATCCCGTTCGACGACGACGACGATGCCGTCCGCATCGCCAACAACTCCATCTACGGCCTGTCCGGCGGTGTGCTCAGCGCCGACGAGGAGCGCGCCACCGCGATCGGCCGCCGGATCCGCACCGGCACGTTCAGCATCAACGGTGGCAACTACTTCACGCCCGAGGTGCCGTTCGGCGGATACAAGCAGTCCGGCATCGGCCGCGAGATGGGCGTCGCCGGCCTGCACGAATTCCAGCAGATCAAGTCCTTCGCGGCGGTCGTCAAGTGAAGCCCCTCGAAGGAGTCCGCGTCCTCGAGGTCGCGATGTACGGCTTCGTCCCGTCGGCGGGCGCCGTGCTCGCCGAGTGGGGCGCCGACGTCGTCAAGGTCGAGCACTCGGTCACCGGCGACCCGCAGCGCGGACTGCGCCAGGTCGGGAGGATGCGGGTCGAGGGTGATCCGAACCCGAACGTCGAACACGCCAACCGCGGCAAGCGCAGCATCGGTCTCGACATGGGCAGCGAGGAGGGCCGGGAGGTCCTGCTCGAACTGGCCCGCCGCTCGGACGTGTTCCTGACCAGCTTCCTGCCGCAGGCCCGCACCAAGTTCGGGATCGACGTCGACGACATCCGCGCCGTCAACCCGTCGATCGTCTACGCGCGGGGTAGCGCGCTCGGTCCGCGCGGCGTCGAATCCGACCGGGGCGGCTACGACATGACGGCGTTCTGGGCGCGCGGCGGCATCGCCGCGACCATCACCCCGCCCGGGGTCGAGGGCATGATCGCTCCGCCCGGACCGGCGTTCGGCGACACCATCTCCGGCACCAACCTCGCCGGCGGTATCGCGGCTGCACTCTTCAAGCGCGAACGCACCGGGGAGACGTCGGTGGTGGACGTGTCGCTGCTCGGCAGCGGTCTCTGGGCGATGGGGCACGGCGTCGCACTGTCGCTGCACCTCGACGAGCACATGGTCGCCCCCGTCCCGGGAGCCCATGGCGCACCGACGAATCCGCTGTCGGGCCTGTACGCGACGTCGGACAACCGGTATCTGTCGTTCGTGATGCTCCAGCCCGGCAAGTTCTGGGCGGACGTGTGCCGTCACATCGACCGGCCCGACCTCATCGACGATCCGCGGTTCGCCGATGCCCAGCAGATCGCCACCAATACGGAAGAGGCGGTGGCAATTCTGCGCGAGGTCATCGGGCAGCGGACCCTCGCCGAGTGGACCGAGCGGTTCGCGACCCTCGCCGGCCCGTGGGCGCCGGTGCAGGACTCGCTCCAGGTCTCCGACGACGCGCAGATCCGCGCCAACGAATACATCGTCAAGGCAGGCGAACTCGAACTGGTCGCCAACCCGGTCCAGTTCGATGTCACCGCACCGGCGACCGGTCCCGCACCGGAATTCGCTGCGCAGACCGAGGAGGTGCTGCTCGAACTCGGTCTCGATTGGGACCGCATCATCGCGCTGAAGACGGCGGGCGCAGTCACGTAGGGCATGTCTCCCGATCCCCATTTCGGCGCGAGAAGGATCGGGAGACACGCCCTAGGACTGCGACCGCCACAGAACACCGGAGAATCTCATGCCATACATCGCTTCGATAGGTACCTACCTGCCGTGCTGGGGATCACCCGGGGCCCGCGTGCCCGGTGACGACGAGGACGCGATCACACTCGCTGTCGAAGCGGGCCGCGCCGCCGTGGCCGAGACGGGTTCGGTTCAGTACGTGGTCCTGGTCAGCCGGGACCTGCCACTGCTCGAGAGCAGCAACGCCGCGGTGCTGCTCGCGGGCCTCGGACTCGATCCGGAGATCGAGGTCACCGAACGCCTCGGCGGTGCACCGGCAACACTCGACGCGCTCGGTTCCGCGCGCCCGCGGACCCTGGTGATCGGTGTGGATCTCGCTCCCGCCGGGGCGGCGGCGGCGCTCACCGCGGATCAGGGCTTGCAGGTGCGCACCGCGGCGCGCGTCTCGCGCAGCCTCCCGGTCCGCACCCGCACCGAGAACGGAATGGTGCACGACTACGGGGATCCGCGCCTGGTCAAACAGCGCGGCTTCCTCGCGTCCCTCGCTTCCTCGTGGGTGGACGACCCGGTGACCGTCGCCGGCGTCGAGCCCCGGTACGCGGCGGACCTGTGCGCCGCCCCACCGGTGGAACTGCCCACCACGGGTGCGAGTTCGCCGTTGTTCGCGCTCGCGGCGATGGCCGAATCGGAGACGAAAGGTCCACTGGTGGGAGTGGAGCAGGCGAGCCTGTCGGCGATCACCGTCGCCGACGGCGTCACCGAGATCCGTCGACACGAACCGCCGGTGCGGGAGCGGACCGCGCCGGTTCACGTGCCCGGCCCGGACATCCCGATCTCGCTCGCGGCATACGAGCGGGCGTTCGAAGCCAAGGTCCGCTGGGAAGCGGGCCGCCATCCTGGCTCCGACGACCTGGACTTCCCGCCGAGATATCGCGTGGGGGATGACGGAACACTCGGCAGCAGTTACGAGTTCGTGTCCTTGCCGCGAACCGGGAGCGTCTACACCGAGGTCACCGTCCGTGTTCCGGTCCCCGGTCTGGACACCCCGTACTCGCTCGTTCTCGTCGAGCTCGACGACGTCGACGTGCGGGCACTGGTCAAGGTGACCGGTGTGGAGCCGGGCACCGTCGACATCGGTGATCGCGGTCGCATGGTGCTGCGCCGCGTCGCGGTGCGGTCCGGGGTTCCGGACTACGGCTACGCGTTCCATCCCGAAAGTGAGGCGTCATGAGGAAAGTCGCGATCGTCGGTGCGGGAATGACGCCCTTCGCCGAACATTTCTCCCTGGGCATCCGCGAGTTGCTGCCGATGGCGTACGCCGAATGCGCGGCCACGGTCGACAAGGGCATCCGCACCTCGGACCTGCAGGCCGCGTGGTTCGGTGCGATGGGGACCACCGACGGGTTCCCCGCCGGGATCCTCGCCGACACCCTCGGTCTCCCGGAAATTCCGGTGACGCGCGTCGAGAACTCGTGTGCCACGGGACATGACGCCATCCGCAATGCCTTGTTCGGGATCGCCTCCGGAGCGTTCGACGTGGCGCTGGTGATGGGTGCCGACAAGGTCCGCGAGACGGCGTCGAAGGACATGATCTGGGAATGGGAGGCTCTCACGCGTGACATGGCGTGGGACTACCCGCTCGGTCTCGCGCAGGCCGGTTTCGCGCTGCACGTGCGACGCTACCTGCACGAGTCCCCGGCGACGCGCGAGCACATGGCCATGGTCGCGGTGAAGAACCATCTGAACGGACTGAACAATCCGAAGGCGTTCCGGCGCTTCGAGATCACCGTCGAGGAAGCGCTGAACGCGCAGACCGTGGTGACGCCGTTCGGTGTCTACGATTGTGCGCCGCAGAGCGACGGTGCCGCCGCTCTGGTACTCGCCGCCGAGGACGTCGTGGACCGCTACACCGATCGCCCGGTGTGGGTCCGCGGTGTCGGCATCGGGCTGGATTCGGTGATGCACCAGCACAAGAAGGACATGACGAGCTTCCCGGCGACTGTGCGGGCTGCGAAGCAGGCGTTCGCGATGGCCGGCCTGACGCCCTCCGACGTCGATGTCGCGGAGGTTCACGACTTCTTCACCGGCATCGAACTGATCAGCTACGAGGATCTCGGCTTCGCGAACCGGTTCGAGGCCTACAAGTTGATCGAATCCGGGGCCACCGCCATCGGTGGAACGCTCCCGGTGAATCCCAGTGGCGGCATGATCTCCAAGGGGCATCCGCCGGGTGCCACCGGTGTCGCCCAGTGTGTCGAGCTGTTCGAGCAGTTGCGCGGCAACGCCGTCAACCAGGTCGACGGCGCTCGAATCGGTTTGGCACACAACATCGGTGGACCGACGGCCGTGTCGGCGGTGACGATCCTCGAGGGATCCGCTTCCTGACGTTCCGTCCACCGCTGCACAGGTCTGCACGCAGCGCCGACGCCCGCGTCGCACCACGCGACGCGGGCGTCGTCATGTCCGAATTTTCTGTGGAACTGGGCTTTTCGACGAAAAACAAGACTCGCGAGTCAGGTTCTTGTCACAACCCCCGCAGTCGCATATATTGCGTAGGTCACAATCGCTTCGTCGATGTGAACTGAGCCGTCGTAATTTCTTGTAGCTCTTGCTCGTTCGTGCACACGGGCGACTTCGACATCCGATCCCCCGATGAAAGTCGAGTTGGATGATTCTCACTGTCGTGAACCGAATCGGTCGCAGCATCCTCGTCATCCTGTTGGTGACGATCGCGGTGGTGGCGCTGCTCGGCCTGGCCCCCGGCTCGGTCGCCCAGGTGATTCTGGGGGAGAACGCCACCCCGGAAGCCGTCGCGGCCATGAACGCCGAACTGGGCCTGGACGCGCCGTTCTGGTCGCAGTACACGACCTGGCTCGGCAACGCCGTCCAGGGAGAACTCGGAACATCGCCGCTCACCGGACAATCCGTGAGCGAGGCGATCGGCGAACGACTGCCGGTGACCCTCCAACTCGCGGTCATGGGGCTGACGATCGCGCTGATCGTCGCGATCGGCATGGGAATCGCCTCCGCATCCCGTCCGGGAAGCGCGCTGGATCGTTCGACGAATGCGCTGTCCGCGGTGTTCCTGTCCGTCCCGGCCTTCATCGCCGGCCCGGTGCTCATCTACTTCCTGGCCATCAAGCTGCAGATCTTCCCGGTGATGGGATGGTCGAGGATCAGCGAGGGACTGGGTGAGAACCTGCGCAGCGCTTTCCTGCCGGCGATCGCGATCGCCCTGACGGAGATCGCCGCATTCCATCGCCTGCTGCGCACCGACCTCGTCGGCACCCTGCGTGAGGACTTCGTCGCTGCCGCCCGTGCGAAGGGGCTCTCGTCGAGATACGTCATGTTCCGGCACGCGCTGAGACCGTCGTCGTTTTCCTTGATCACCCTCGCCGGAATCAACCTCGGCCGCCTCATCGGAGGCACCGTCATCGTCGAAACACTGTTCGGGTTACCGGGTCTGGGTCAGCTCGTCGCATCGTCGATCACCTCTCGCGACGTGATCATGGTCCAGGGAATCGTCGTGTTCATCGCTGTGGTCTACGTGTGCATCAACACCTTCGTGGACCTCAGCTACCAAGTGATCGACCCGCGGGTCAGGAAGGTGGCGGCAGCATGAGCCAGACGGCGATCGAGGTCGCGATCACCGATACCCGTAAGGAGGCGAGCGCCGACGATTCGAGACCGGTCGTCCCGGCACCCCGGAAGAAACGATCGATCCTGGTGTACCTCTCGATCGCATGGCTGGTCGTGTTGATCGCGGCGGCCGTGTTCGCGGACCTGCTCCCGCTGGCGTCGTACGCGACACCGGTCGGAAAGCCGCGCACGACACCCCAACTCGGTTCCCTGGATCTGCTGCTGGGAACCGACACTCTCGGGCGGTCGATGTTGTCGAGAATCGTCTACGGTGCCCGTGTCTCGTTGGTGATCGGTGCGGTTGCCGGTCTCATCGGATTTCTGGTCGGTTCGCTGACCGGTCTGCTCGCCGGCTACTTCGGCAGGCGTCTCGACTCCGTCGTCACGCTCGTGGCCGACGCGATGCTCGCCTTCCCGCCGTTGATCCTGCTGCTTGCCCTGGCATCGATCCTGACGCCGAGCGTCCCGACGATGCTGCTCGGGCTCACCCTGATGGTGATCCCCTCCTTCATCAGGCTCTCCCGGGCGAACACCATGGCATGGTCGTCGCGGGAATTCATCCGTGCTGCACGGAACATGGGTGCAGGGCACGGAAGGATCCTGTTCAAGGAGATTCTGCCGAACGTTCTCGCGCCTCTGGCCGCGTTCCTGCCCATCATCATGGCCGCGCTCATCGTGGCTGAGGGATCGCTGAGTTTCCTCGGCCTGGGAATCCCTCCGCCGCAGCCGAGTTGGGGCGGGATGATCAGCGACGGCAAGGACGCGATCGCGACCTACCCACATCTGGTTTTCGTCCCCGCACTGGTCATCTTCTTCACCGTCTTCGCCCTGAACCAGGTCGGTGATCACCTGCGGACCAAGTACGACCGAACACTGCACGACTGACGTGCGGGATGGTCCCCCCATCCACGCCCCGTTCCACCCGTCGTCCGTCCCCCCCGGAGAGGTTCCGAATTGTTCAGAAACACACGCATACCCAGGTTCGCCGCCGCGATCGGCATCGCGGCACTCGTCCTCACCGCCTGCGGCGGAGGCGGATCGGCAGGTGGTGACGGATCGGCCGACGCCGGCGATCCCGTCTCCGGTGGTGTCGCGCGCATCCTGCAGACGGGCGAACCTCGCTCCCTCGACCCGGCCGCGCTGTCGAACACCTGGGCGCACCAGCCCGTGCTCGGCAACGCGCTGTACGGCGCGCTGATGGTCAACGACGTCGAAACCACCGAGATCGGTTACAAGATGGCGACCGAGTTCTCGACCACCGACGGTGGAGTGTCGTTCACTCTGAAACTGCGTCCGGACCTGAAGTTCAGCGACGGCACGCCGCTCGACTCGACCGCCGTGAAGTTCAACTGGGATCGGCTCAAGGATCCGTCACTGGGATCCACGACGATCCGGCAGGCGGTGCAGATCGCGGAGACCCAGGTCGTCGATCCTGTCACACTCCGGGTCGTGATGGCTTCACCCAACCCGCATTTCGCGCAGGCGATCATCGCCGGTGCACTCAACTGGATCGCGTCTCCGGCTGCTCTCGAGAAGGGCCAGGCCGCTTTCGACGAGAATCCGATCGGCGCAGGACCGTTCACGCTCGTGAAGTGGACCCGCCAGGACGCGGTCGAACTGAAGCGTAATCCGGGCTACTGGGATGCGCCGAAACCGTATCTCGACGGCCTGGTCATCCGCACGGTCGTGGACACCAACCAGCGAGCCAACAGCATCACCACCGGTGGCGCGGATCTCGCCATGGAAACCAACTGGACGAGCCTGAACACGGTCGAAGGCGCGGGATTCGCGTACGAGGTCGTCCCCACCGGGGGCGGACAGATGCTCGGGATGAACGCCCGTCGAGCTCCGTTCGACGACGTACGTGCCCGCCGAGCGGTGTCGATGGCGGTGGATCTCGATGCGATCAACACAGCCGTCTACAACGACGCCGGTGAGATTCCGCGGACACTGTTCGAGGAGGGATCGCCGTACTTCGCGGACATCTCCCTCGACGACTACGACAAGGACGCCGCGCAGAAGCTCTTCGACGAACTTGCCGCCGAGGGTAAGCCGGTCAAGTTCACGTTCATGTCGTACCCGACGACCGAAAGCCGCACGCTCGGCGAGGCGCTCCAAGCCCAGCTCAGCGCATACGACAACGTCGAGATGAATGTCGAGGTCGTCGACTTCGCGGCCGCGACCGCGCGGGCGGGCGCCCGCGACTTCGACATGGTGATCACCTCGGCGATCGTCCAGGATCCGGACTTCGGCCTGTGGACGGCATTCCACTCCGCGTCGACCGGTAACTTCACCGGGATCGACGACAAGGAACTGAGCGACGCACTCGACGCCGGCCGCCAGGCCACCACCGGCGAGGACCGTGCTGCGGCGTACGAGGTCGTGCAGAAGCGTATCGCCGAGCTCAACCCGGGCATCTGGTACTACCGCGCCGTTCCCGCGGTCTCGATCGGCAAGAACGTTCACGGCGTGGAGCTCTACACGCTCGGATCGCCTCTGCCCGAAGAGCTGTGGATCAACAAGTAGCCGACGGCAGGAAGGGCCGGCTCACCATGAGCACTCAGCCGCTACTCGAGGTCAGAAATCTCCGTGCCTACATCGGCACACCCCGCGGGATCGTCCGGGCCGTCGACAACGTGTCCTTGGACCTGGACGCCGGGCAGGCACTGGGGATCGTCGGTGAGTCCGGTTCCGGCAAGTCCGTGATGGCACGAGCCATCATGGGTCTGATGCCTCCGCGGTCCGGGCGGTCCGGCGCGGTGACCTTCCAGGGCCGTGACCTGCTCGCGTTGAGCAGGAGGGAGAGGCGCGAGGTCTGGGGCAAGCAGATCTCGATGGTCTTCCAGGATCCGGGGCGTTCGCTCAATCCGGTGGTGCGGATCGAGCGCCAACTCACCGAAGGCATGCGCAAGCATCTGGGAGTCGGCCGTTCGGAGGCTCGCGGCCGGGCCCTCGACCTCCTGAAGGAGGTCGGGGTGCCCGACCCCGAGCGGCGGCTGCGCAACTATCCGCACGAGATGTCCGGCGGTATGCGGCAACGCGTGATGATCGCGATCGCGCTCGCGTGCGAACCGGACCTGCTCATCGCGGACGAACCGACCACCGCGCTGGACGTGACCGTTCAGCGGCAGATCCTCGATCTCCTGCGCCGCGTGCAACGCGAACGCGGAATGTCGATGATGCTCATCAGCCACGACCTGGCGGTGGTGGCGGGCCGCACCGACCGTGTCTCGGTGATGTACGCCGGCCGGCTCGCCGAAGTCGGTTCCACGCGTGAGGTGTTCGAGGCGCCCCGGCATCGGTACACGCACGCGTTGCTGGGAGCGACGCCGACCATCGACCACACCCGGCATGCACCGCTGCAGGTGATCGACGGCGCGTTGCCCGACCCCACCGCGCCGCCGGAGGGATGCCGATTCGCACCTCGGTGTGCACACCGCCTCGACGAGTGCGCCCTCACCGGCCCGGATCTCGAATCCGTGGGAGCGGATCATCTCGTTGCGTGTCTGAACCCGGTTGCCGCCGCGGCACCGGCACTTTCGGGAGGTCGATGACATGGCCGGTAGCGGTTCCGCGCACCTGCGTGGCGAGCAGGCGCTGCTCAGCGTGCAGGATCTCGTCGTCGAATACCCCACCGGATCGGGAACGGTTCAGGCCGTCTCGAAGATCAGCTTCGACGTGCTGCCGGGTGAAACCCTCGGCATCGTGGGCGAATCCGGCTGCGGCAAGTCCACCACCGGCCGGGCCGTGCTGCGTCTGGACCGGCTGACGGCCGGACGGATCCGGTTCGGTGACGACTGGATCGAGGAGGCCGGCGAGAAGCAGATGCGTGCGCTGCGACGCGACATGCAGATGATCTTCCAGGACCCGGTGGCGTCGCTGAATCCGCGGCGCAGCGTCGGGGACATCGTCGTGGAAGGGCTCGCGGTCGCGGGTGTCCCCAAGGTCGAGCGGGCCGCGACGTCGGCGTCGGTGCTCGACCAGGTGGGGCTCGGGAGCGACCGCTTCGCCGGCATGCTGCCGCGGCAGTTGTCCGGCGGGCAGGCGCAGCGCGTCGCGATCGCCCGCGCGCTCGCGCTGAATCCGCGCCTGCTGGTCTGCGACGAACCGGTTTCCGCGCTGGATGTGTCCGTGCAGGCGCAGATCCTGAATCTGATCGAGGAACTCAAGGCGGAGTTCGATCTGACCGTCGTGTTCATCGCCCACGACCTCGGCGTCGTCCGCACGGTCAGCGACAATGTGATGGTCATGTATCTCGGGAAGGTGTGCGAGTTCGGGGATTCCGTCGAGGTGTACGACAACCCGGCTCACCCGTACACCCGGGCGCTGCTCGACTCGGTGCCGTCGACCGACCCGGAGAAGGCGTTCGCCGGGCCGGCGTTGGAAGGGGACGTGCCGTCGCCGTTGGCCCCGCCCGCCGGATGCCGGTTCCGCACCCGGTGCCCGGTCGCGCAGGACCGGTGCGCCGACGAGGAACCCGAGATGCGGGAGGTACGGTCCGGTCGGTTCGTCGCATGTCATTTCCCCCTCGGCGGGACCGAGGCGAATTCGAAGGAGAAGGTGTCGGTCGCATGAGCGGACGGGTAGCGGGCAAGGTCGCGTTGATCACCGGCGCGGCGCGGGGGCAGGGCCGCGCGTATGCGCTCCGGTTGGCGCAGGAAGGTGCCGACGTCGTCGTCGTGGACGTGTGCGGCAGAGTCGGTGACGTCGCCTACGCACCGGCGACCCCCGAGGATCTCGAGGAGACGGTCCGGCTGGTGGAGAAAACGGGACGTCGCGTCGTGTCCGCGATCGTGGATGTGCGGGACCTGGATGCCCTGCGCGGGATCGTCGACGATGCCGTCCGTGAATTGGGCCGTCTGGACGTGGTCGTCGCGAATGCGGCCATCTGCTCGGCCGCACCGTGGAACGAAATGACCCCGCAGATCTTCGAGGACACGATCGGCACCAACGTCACGGGAGTGTGGAACACGGTCATGGCCGGTGCACCGCACCTCGTCGAAGCCGGTGGCGGGTCTATCGTCCTGATCAGCTCGGCCGCGGGAATCAAGGTGCAGCCGTTCGCGATTCCGTACACCACGAGCAAGTTCGCGGTGCGGGGGATGGCCAAGGCGTTCGCCGCCGAGCTCGCCCAGCACCACATCCGGGTCAACAGCGTGCATCCCACGGGGGTCAACACGCCGATGGTGAACGACGGGGCCCTCGGCGGGCAGATCTCGCGTGCGCTGGAAGGCAACACCCGGCTCGGCGCCATGATGATCAACATGATGCCGATCGACATCGTGCAGCCCGAGGACGTCGCGGACACCGTGCTGTTCCTCGCGTCCGACGAGTCGAAGTACATCACCGCGCACGAGCTCGCGCCCGACGCGGGCGTGACGGAGTACTGACCGACCGATCGGTGCCCGGACCTCTGCGGCCGGCTCCCGCGACGATACGGGGGCCGGCCGGCAGGGTCAGCTCGCGCGGGTTTCGGGGCCGCGCAACCGGTTGTCGCAGATCTCGAGGAGTTGATGTGCAAGAGGTGGTGAGAGCCGGCTCCAGCGCGGGCTGGTCAGGATCGCCCGCAGCCGGTGGAAGAAGACGGTGGGGCTGACCCCGAACTCGACGAAGATGTCCTCGTCGGGGCCTCCGTCCCAGTGGCGCCATTTCGTGGCGAACGCGAGAATCGCGGTTTCGTCGGTCATATTGGGGTCCCTCCTTCGCGGGGTCAAGGGTTCGGTGGATGCGGGAGCGGTGTCGCAGCACCCGGGCCGACGTATGCAGCGGTCGCGCGTCAGCGCAGTTGGTCCTTCATCACCTTGCCGGTGGCGTTGAGGGGAAGCGCGTCGAGGAACTCGACGAATCTCGGAACCTTGAATCCGGCCATGTGCTCACGGCTCCAGGAGATCAGATCTTCCGCTGCCACAGTCTTTTTCGATACCACGAAGGCCTTGCCCACCTGCCCCAGACGGTCGTCCGGAACGCCGATGACCGCCACCTGGTCGACGGCCGGATGGGTGAGCAGGAAACCTTCGATCTCGGCGGGGTAGGCATTGAATCCGCCGACGATGAACATGTCCTTCTTGCGGCCGATGATGCGGAGCCTGCCGGTGTCGTCGATCTTCCCGAGGTCGCCGGTGTGCAGCCAGCCGTCCGCATCGATCGCCTCGGCGGTGGCGGGAGGGTCCTCGAAATAGCCCTGCATGACGTTGTATCCGCGCATGAGCACCTCGCCGTCCTCGGCGATGCGCACCGCGATGCCGTCGCAGGGCAGGCCGACGGTCGTCGCGATCTGCTCGAAGCTGTCACCGCGGCGCGACGCCGTCGCGGTACCGCCTTCGCTGAGTCCGTATCCCGTCATGATCGTTTCGAAGGGCAGTTCGTCGCGGATCCGCCGGATCAGTTCGACGGGGATGTCGGCGGCTCCGGTCACCGCGGCGCGCAGGGACGACAGGTCGTGTCCGCTCGGCGCGGACAGCAGCGACTGGTAGAGCGTGGGGGGACCGGGGAGCATGGTGACCTTCTCCCGTTCCACCAGTGCCAGTACCTCGTCGATGTCGAGGACCGGCACCGGCAGAACGGTTGCGCCCCGGATCATGGATGCGATCAAACCTGCTTTGTACCCGAACATGTGGAAGAACGGGTTGACGATCAGATACCGGTCGCCTTCGCGCAGGTCGGCCAGATCGCACCACTCCGAGAACATCCGGAGCGTCTGGGCGTGGTTCATCATCACACCCTTGGGTCGTCCGGTGGTGCCGGACGTGTACATGATGTCCGCGATGTCCTCGCCGTCGACCGCGCATTCGTACGGTGCTCCGCCGGAAAGGAACCCGGACTTCAGATCGATCACGGGGATGTCCTCCGGAGCCTGGAAGTCCAGGCCGAGGAACCCCCGTTGGACCAGGACCGCCTTCGCGCCGCTGCGACGGATGATGTCGTCGGCTTCCTGCGTCTTGTACCGAGTGTTGACCGGTACGAGAATGCCTCCTGCAGTAAGGATTCCGAATGCCGCGACGATCCATTCCGCGGAGTTCGGGGCCCAGATCGCGACGCGGTCGCCCTTGTCGATACCGATGGAGGCGAGCGCTCCGGCGGCACGCCGCACCCGGTCGACGAGTTCGGTGAAGGTGATCCGGAGGTCCCCGTCGACGACCGCTTCGGCATCACCGAAGCGGTCGCCGACGCTCAGGACCATCTCGGGGATGGTCCTGAAGGTCATACCCCGAGCAGCCTCGCGAGGTTGCCGCCCATGACCAGCTTCTGGTCCTCGAAGGGCAGATGCTGGATGTGGTCGATGTACGTCGTCGGCTCGGCCAGGCCCTCCGGGTGCGGGTAGTCCGAACCGAACAGCACGCGCTCGGCTCCGATGAGGGCGGTGAGCTTGCTGAAGTCCTCTTCCCAGAACGGGCTGACGTGGATGCTGCGCTTGATCGCCTCGACCGGATCCTGCATGCCGAAGCCCTCGGGGGCCTTCTTGTAGACGTCCCGGAGGGTTTCCAGCACGTGCGGGAGCCAGGAGGCGCCGTTCTCGATGACCGCGATCTTCAGCTCCGGGAATCGGAACAGCGCGCCGTGGCACACCCAGGACGCGACGGCATCCTGGATCGGGCGCCACTCGCTGACCATGCGGAACGCGTTCGTCACGAACGGGAGCATCTCGGCGCCCGTGCCGTCCCATTCCTGGTTGTAGCGGGCGTAGCCGCTGTCCGAGGAGTGCTGGGTGACGAGGACGTCGAGCTCGACGACGCGCTTCCAGAACGGGTCGAACTCGGGCAGGGCGAACGACCGGGGGCCACGGAAACCGGGGACCGGCGCCGGACGGACCAGGATGGCCTTGGCGCCGCGCTCGACACACCATTCGAGCTCCTCGATCGCCTTCTCGACGATCGGGAGGCTGATGACCGGAACGGTGAAGATGCGGTCCTTGTAGTTGAATCCCCAGGTCTCGTACAGCCACTGGTTCAGCGAGTGCACGACCGCGTGGATCAGGTCCGGATCGTCACGCATGCGCTCCTCGACGAGGCTCGCGAGCGTCGGGAACATCAGGGTGCGCTCGATCTGGAGCTCGTCCATCAGCTCCAGGCGCGCCGCCGGCTCGCGGAACGCCGGGATCGACTTCATCGACTTGCCGAAGATCTCCCGCTTGCTCTTGCCCTCGGGATTGCCGTTCTTGAAGTAGTCCTCCATCGCGCCCGGTCGCGCGACCACCTCGAAGGTGGGGTTGGGGATGTACTCGCTGATCTGGCCGCGGATCGCGATCTTCGTGCGGCCGTCGACCTGCACGTACTTGATCGTGTCCTTGTACTTGTCCGGGAGGAACTTGGTCAGGGCCTCCTCGGTTTCGTACAGGTGGTTGTCCGCGTCGAACAACTGATACGGCAGCTCTTTCCGTGCCATGGAATCCTCCCTTTCTTTGTATGAGAATCCTATTCTCATTCTTGGGGTGTGGCAATGCCCAGGCTCACGAGGTCCTCTTCACGAGGTCTTCAGGCCCCGGCGCACGAGGTACTTCTGCACCTTCCCGCTCGCGGTGCGCGGGAAGTCGTCCACCCGGTGCACCTGCTCGGGCCACTTCTGCTTGGCCATTCCGGAGCGGTCGAAGTGGTTGCGGATTTCGTCCATCGTCGGCATCGTCGCGCCCTCGTGCAGGCGGAGGACGGCGGCGGCACGCTCACCGAGCCGGTCGTCCGGCACCGCGACCACCGCGGCCTCGGCGACACCCGGGACCGTGAGCAGCACTTCCTCGACCTCGAGGGCGGCGATGTTCTCTCCGCCGCGAATGATCATGTCGGACTTGCGATCCGTGATCGTCAGATAGCCGTCGTCGTCGAGCACACCGATGTCGCCGGTGTGGTACCACCCGTCCTCGTCGAACGCCGCGGCGGTGAGCTCGGGGTCGGTGTAGCCGACGCACAGATCCGGTCCGCGGCTGAGGATCTCGCCGTCCTCGGCCAGGCGGATCTCCACACCGGGCGCCGGCGTGCCGTCGGTGAACAGGCGCTTGTCCTCCGGGGCGGTCGAGAGCGAACTCGTGATCGACGGGTGCTCGCTGCTCCCGTACGCGCGGAAGACGCAGATGCCCATCTTCGCGAGCCGGGTGGTCACGGCCGCCGGGACGGACGATCCACCCAGGCCCGCGTACCGCATGAACGGCAGGTGCTCCTCGCCGAAATCGGGATGGTCGATCAGGCTCGTGACGAAATAGGTCGCGCCGCCGCCGACGGTGAGTCCGTCGGACTTCATCAGTGCCAGGGCCTGCCCGGGGTCCCAGACGTCGGCGAGATTGATGGGCGACCCGTCGATCACGGGAATGAGGAAGGCGTTGACCATGCCGATGAAATGACCGACCGGTGCCGCGGTGAGCTGCTTGCCGCGATCGGCGGGGTAGCGGGCCGAGAGCTGGCGCGTCTCGCAGCCGAGGGTGCGGTGACTGTGCACCACTCCCTTGGGGGCGCTCGTGGTGCCGGACGTGAACGCGATCAGCGCGGCTCCGTCCGGGTCGGCCGCGACGATGCCCTCCATCGGTTCGTCGCTCAGCAGGTCGTCGAAGTCGCGGCCCACGACGCCGACGATGGGGACGTGCTTGCACAGGTCGGGCTGGAACTCGGCCCGCCCGAACCGTTCCACGGCGACGAACACCTTCGGGTTCGTCTGCTCGAGGATGTAGCCCACTTCCTTGCGTCCGTAGAAGTGGACGATGGGGACCACGGTCGCACCCAGGAAGGAAGAGGCCCAGAAGACCGCGGCGGCCTCCATCCAGTTGGGCAACTGGAACGCGATCACGTCACCCGGGCCGACCCCGCGGGCCCGGAGTCCGGCGGCGAGCCGGCGGGCGACCAGCTCGACGTCCCGGACGGTTCCCGACCACGGCCGCGCGGCCGAGTGCACCCGGAACTCGACATCGGGTGCGGCTGCGAGACCTCGGCCGAGCATGTCCCCGAGTGTCTCGTTCGTCCACCACCCCTCCTGCTCGTAGCGCGTGACCAGTTCGGTGGGGATATGCCGCATGCGAGAGCTCCAATGCCCGGGATAGGGCCGCCGAGGACTGCACGGAGCCTCGGCGGGCGTCGGTCCGATCGATTTTCAGCTGTGCGAGCATGTTATTCTCCGAAAATCAGAATGCCAATATCGCAACGGAGAGCAGCGCATGGTCGATCTCGAGCTTGAACAGGGCCTGGCGGTCATCACCATCGACCGGCCGGAGGCACGCAACGCGATCGCGCCGGAGACGATGGAACAGCTGGAGAAGGCCCTCGACGAGGCCGAGGGCGCGAAGGCGCTCGTGATCCGCGGTGGCGGCGACCGCGCGTTCGTCTCCGGCGGCGACCTCAAGGAACTGAGCAAGCTCCGGACCGTGGAGCAGGCGGCCGAGATGGCCCGTCAGATGCGGACGGTGTGCGACCGGATCGCGGCCTTCCCGGCCCCGGTCGTCGCCGCGCTCAACGGTCACGCGCTCGGCGGTGGCGCCGAGGTGGCGGTGGCCGCGGACATTCGGATCGCGGCCGACGACATCAAGATCGGCTTCAACCAGGTGTCGCTCGCGATCATGCCCGCGTGGGGCGGTGCCGAGCGGCTCTCCGCGTTGGTCGGCCGCGGGCGAGCGCTCATGCTAGCCGGCTCGGGCACAGTGCTCGACGCCTTCGAGGCCGAGCGGCTGGGTCTGCTGGACCGGGTGCTGCCGCGCGCGGCGTTCGAGGAGGGTTGGCGTTCGCTCGCCCGCGCGCTCGCCAACGACCCGGCAGGGGAGATCAAGCGGGTGCTGGCCGGGGTGTCGGCGGAGGAGGCGATCTCCGCCTTCGCGCACCTGTGGGTGAAGGACGAGCACTGGGCGGCTGCCGAGAAGGTTCTGAATCGGAGCAAGTGAGCAGGCCTCGCCTGCTTCGGGACGAAAGGCTCGCGATCAGCCGTAGTTCGACTGTGACGTCGGCCACATCTGGGGGTGGATCTCGTGTTGCTTCTGTGACCAGCAGGGGACAAGTGTGACCGACGAGGTGCCAAGCTTCGGGTAAATCGGACTCTTGAACGCGTCGCTGTCAAGCGCGCCACGCCGAAAACGCAGGAGCCGTTGTAGCCTGTGACGAAACCGTGATCTGTTTGTTACCGATCGGCGTTCGACACAAGGAAACCGTTTTGCGTTACAACCCGAGCAACACCCAGTCCTCCCCCGCCCGTTCCCGGAAGGGCCGAGTCGCCGGTGGGCTCGTCGCGATACCGCTGGCCGTCGGTGCCTTCCTCGGCGCCGGGACCGTCGCGGCGAACGCAACCCCGAAGGCCGCGTCCGTCGAAGCTGCGGGATGGAACCCCACGGCTGCAGCGAGCGTCACCGCACCGCAGGTGCTCGCCGTGCCCCGCACCGACCTGTCGGTCTACGTCGAGCAGCTCGGACAGGCCGCGCAGCGCGAAGCCGAGCGCCTCGCCCAGGAGAAGGCCGAGGCCGAGCGGATCGCCCGCGAGGAAGCGGAACGCCACGCCCGCGAAGAGGCCGAACGCATCGCCCGCGAGGAGGCGGCGCGTCGTCCGGCAGTGTCGTTCCCGACCGACGGCACCTTCACGTCGGGCTTCGGTCCGCGCTGGGGGACGAACCACAACGGTGTCGACATCGCCAACGCGATCGGCACCCCGATCCGGGCCGTCACCGACGGCACCGTGATCGAGAGCGGCCCGGCGTCCGGCTTCGGGCTGTGGGTGCGCGTCCAGCAGGACGACGGCACGATCGGCGTCTACGGCCACATCGACCAGTCGCTCGTCCGGGCCGGGCAGCCGGTCCGCGCCGGCGACCAGATCGCCACCATGGGCAACCGCGGCCAGTCCACCGGCCCGCACCTGCACTACGAGGTGTGGCAGGCCAACGGCACCAAGATCGACCCGGCGCCGTGGCTCGCCGCACGCGGAATCCCGATCCCCGGAGCGAATCGCGGCTGAGCGCCGCACCATGATCCCGTGTTCGCGGTAACGCGAATCCACGAACCGGACAACGGCGGCCGCCCCTCCATGACAGGAGGGGCGGCCGCCGTTCGTGTGTCACCAGATCTTCACGCGCGCTTCCGGTTCCAGATACAGCGCATCGCCCGGATTCACGTCGAACGCGTCGTAGAAGGCGTCGATGTTCCGCACCACGCCGTTGCACCGGAATTCCGGCGGCGAGTGCGGGTCGACGGCGAGACGGCGGGTCGCCTCCTCGTTGCGAACCTTGGTGCGCCACACCTGGGACCAACCGAAGAACACCCGCTGAAGACCGGTCAACCCGTCGATCACCGGTGCCGGTTCGCCGTCCAACGCGATCTCGTAGGCCTTCAAGGCGATCGACAGTCCGCCCAGGTCGCCGATGTTCTCGCCGATCGTGAAACTTCCGTTGACCCGCTGTCCCGGAAGGGCTTTCGGTTCGAACTCGTCGTACTGCGCGATCAACGCGGCGGTCCGCTTCCCGAATTCCTCACGATCCGAATCGGTCCACCAGTTCTCGAGGTTGCCGTCGCCGTCGTACTTGGCGCCCTGATCGTCGAAGCCGTGGCCGATCTCGTGGCCGATGACCGCGCCGATCCCGCCGTAGTTGGCGGCGTCGTCCGCGTGCAGGTCGAAGAAGGGCGGCTGCAGGATCGCGGCGGGGAACACGATCTCGTTCATGCCGGGGTTGTAGTACGCGTTGACCGTCTGGGGTGTCATGAACCACTCGTCGCGGTCCACCGGGCCACCGAGTTTCGCGAGATCCCGGTCGTACTCGGCGGCGTACCCGCTGCGGTAGTTCCCGACGAGATCGGTGGGGTCGATGGTGACGGCCGAATAGTCGCGCCAGACGTCCGGGTAGCCGATCTTCGGCGTGAACTTGTCGAGCTTCTTCAGCGCGGCGGTCCGCGTCTCGGGACTCATCCACTCGAGATCTGTGATGCTGCGCCGGTACGCCTCCTGCAGATTCTCCACGAGCACCTGCATGCGTGCCTTCGCCTCGGCCGGGAAGTGCCGCTCGACGTACAGCTTGCCGACGGCCTCGCCGAGCAGATCCTGCACGAGCGAGACGCCGCGCTTCCAGCGTTCGCGGTTCTCCTGCGCGCCGGTCATGGTGCGTCCGGAGAACGCGAAGTTCTCGTCCACCAGCGCTTCGGTGAGATACGGGGCCCGTGCCCGCAGCACCCGCCACGTCGCCCAGGTCTTCCAGTCGTCGAGCGACTCCTCGGTCCACACCCGGGTGAACACGTCCAGGAAGCTCGGCTGCCGGACCACGATCTCGGCCCACTGCGCGGGCGTCGAACCGAGGCCCGCGATCCAGCCGGACCAGTCGAAAGCGGCGTGCTCGGTGAGCAGTGCGTCGAGGGTGGTCAGGTTGTACGTCAGGTCGGCGTCGCGGCGCTTGACGACGTCCCAGTGTCCACCGGCGAGCTTCGTCTCGAGTGCGAGAACCCGCTGCGGATCGTGGTCCAGGCCGGCGAGCGCGAACATGCGGCCGATGTGGGCGACGTATTCGTCGCGGATCTCGGCGTAGCGGTCCTCGCGGTAGTAGGACTCGTCGGGCAGCCCGATACCGGACTGGGCGACGTGCATGAGATAGCGCTCGGAATTCTTCGAATCGGTGTCGACGTAGTGCCCGACGGCGCCGCCCACACCGACCCGCTGCAACTGTCCGAGGACGGCGGCCAGCGCCTCCCGGTCCGCCGCGCCGGCGATCGCGTCGAGTTCGGCGGCGATCGGGGCGAGGCCTGCCGCCTCGATTCGCTCGGTGTCCATGAAGCTGGTGAACAGGTCGCCGATCTTCCGGGCGTCGGAACCGGCCGGGGCATCGGCGGCGGCGGCCTCCTCGATGATCGTCCGCACGTCGACCTCGGCCTTGTCGGCGAGCGTGCGGAAGGCGCCGTCGAGCGCGCGATCGGCGGGGATCTCGTGGGTGGCGAGCCAACGGCCGTTGACGTGCTCGAACAGGTCGTCCTGGGCGCGGGTGCCCTCGTCGACGTGGCTGAGGTCGATGCCGGAGTGCCGTGCCTCCGAGTGCTGGGCGATGCTCATGAGCTTCATCCTTACACCGAAACGGGGACCGCTGCAGAAGGGTGCTGTCACAACCGGCGGCCTCGGATGCACCGAACGCGCCGATGACGGTTGCATACCGGTCGTACGATCGTGGACGGGCCATCGACACGAGAAGGATCTGGAGAGCACGGCCATGACCGCGGATGCAGTACCGTCGACGGAGATGATCGTCGATCCCCGATTCCTGCAGGTCGCCGATCGATTCTTCCGGATGTTCCGTACACGGTCGCAGGGCGGTGGCGCCCTGGCCGTCTATCTGTACGGGGAGCCGGTCCTCGACATCTGGGCAGGGTGGGCGAGCCGCGACCGGCGGTGGGCGCACGACACGATTGCGTTGTCCTTCTCGACCGGCAAGGGCGTGGCCAGCACGGTGTTGCACCGTCTCGCCGAACGCGGCCTGGTGAAATACGACGATCCGGTCGCCACGTACTGGCCGGAGTTCGGTGCCGCCGGCAAGGAAGCGATCACGATCCGCGAACTGATGTCGCATCGGGCGGGGCTGCACCGCGTGCGCGGACTCGTGCCCGGGCCCCTCGACCTGCTGGATTCGGAGGCCGTGGCCCAGGCGCTCGCCGCCGCCCCACCCGATCGGCGCAGACTGTCCGGGCCCGGATATCACGCGGTCACCTACGGCAACCTCGTCGCGGAGATCGCCTGCCGCGTGACGAATCGGACGTTCCCGGAACTCGTGGAGCAGGAACTCGCAGCACCGCTGGGTCTGCGCGAATTCTGGTTCCGGGTTCCGCAGAGCGAACGGCGGCGCCTGGCCCCGGTGTTCCCCAAGGTGAACCCGCTGCCCTCGTCGTGGAGCACCACCGCGCGGGTGATGTCGCGGATGCCGGGAATCCGGGGCATCGCGGAAGCGGGCATGGCAGAAGGCTTCGACGAGCTGATGCGCAGCCCGTCCGCGCACGACGCCGTGATGCCCGGCTGGAACGGTGTGTTCAGTGCCCGCGCGCTCGCCCGCATGTACGGCGCGCTCGCGAACGGCGGTGCGCTCGAAGGGGTTCGGCTTCTGAAGGAAGACACGATCGAGCAGATCGTCGAGGTGCAGACGCGTCGTCGCGACTACGTGCTCGGCATCCGGCCGAACTGGCGGCTCGGCTATCACCCCGGTTGGGTTGCCTTGCGGGAGCAGCCTTTACGCTCCATCGGGCACTACGGGTTCGGTGGGTCGGGCGCGTTCGCGGACCCCGACACCGGATTGTCCGTCGCATTCGTGACGAACCGGCTCGGAAGCAACCTGACGACGACGATCTCGGACGCGCGATTCCCGCGACTCGGCGGCGAGGCGGTGTCCATCGCGCGCCGAGTCGCGTGACCGTCCGGGTCAGCTCTCGATACCGAGGTTGATCGCGGCGAGAACCCGATCCGGCTGCCGGGACACGGTCGTCATCCCGGACTCGTCGAAGATCCCGTCCGTGTCGTTGCGGGTGTCGCGCCCGGTGTGCTCGGTGTACGGGTCGACGGCGGCGAAGATCTCGTCGTTGAGCGCATCGTCGAAGTACAACTGCGTGGTGAGCATCGTCGACTTGTCGATGTGAACCTTGACGTGGATGTGCACCGTGCGCCCCACGTACCAGCCCGGGAAGATGGTCGTGAAGTACGCGATGCCGTTCGCGTCGGTCACCTGGGCGCCCCGCAGGTACGTGCCGTCGTCCGTCATGGTGGCCTCGCGGTCGCCGACGCTGTACGAGCCGTCCGACGTCTCTCCGGAACCGGTCGGTCCACTATTCGGCGGTTCCATCCCTTCCGGCGGTTCCATGCCCTCGGGTGGGGTCATGCCACCAGGTCCACCAGGTCCGCCAGGGCCGCCCGGCCCACCGGGTCCGCCGGGCAGCGGCGTACCGCCGGGGCGTCCCGGACCCCGCCCACCGCCCTGGTTGGCCGCGATCGATCCGGATTCGAAGCCCGAATACACGCCACCGGCGTCGCAGTGCCAGATCTCGACAACCGCGTTCGCGACCGCGCTCGCGGAGCCGTCGGCGCTGCAGTTCTGCAGATCCTGCACGCGGAGCGCGAGCTGCAGTTCCAGCCCGGGGCGATCCTCCCGGATGTCGCGACGGATGGAGTCGACGTCGAACCAGTACGGCCCCTGTGTCTCCTCGCTGGTCATCACGCAGTTCGGGGCCTGGTCGAGGAGCGCCCTGAGCTGGTCCTCGATGCTGCCCGAGCCGGCGGAGGTCGCGTCTGTCGTCGCGGAGCCGGCCGTGGTCGTCGCGGTGCTGCTGCCGTTGTCGGTGCCGCACGCGACCGCGAGCAGGCCGCCGAGGCCGATGGTTCCGCCGAGCGCCAGTGCCCGGCGGCGGCTCACCCGTTTGCGGCTGAGCTCCACGTCTTTGTTCACGGTTCCTCCCGATATCGAAATCGTGACTCCATCGTGGCGTGCGGCCCTGGACGCCGGTCGTGAGATTCCTGGGAGGTTCCTGTGTGCGGGTTCAGTCGGAGCTTGCGGCGAACAGTTGAGCGTTCGCGTGGGCACGGAAGAACACCGTGCCGTCCTCGCCGGTCAGCCGCGCTTCGATCGTGGCCAGCCGGCGTCCGGCCCGCACGACCTCGGCCTGGGTCCGCACGTCGGGTCCGGGAGCGTCGGGGGAGCGCAGGTAGTCGATACCGAGGTTGAGGATCCGGTATTGCCCGCCCTGTTCGGGAAGGGTCTGGGCGGCGAGTCCGGCGATCGTGTCGGCGATGGACACGAGCACACCGCCGTGGATCGAGCCGTATCGATTGGCCATCCACTCGGCCGGGGTGACGCGGGCGTCGACGCGTCCGCGCTCGGAATGCTGCACGCGCAGGCCGAGGAGCGCGGCCAGCGGTCCCCGGGAGATCGTGCCGTCGGCGATGCCCTCGACGATGCCGAGCCCGGACCGTCCGGAGAGGGACTCCGGACCGTCCCACGGCTCGGGTTCCGGCACGCTCTGCGTTACCGCGTCCGGCAGGGTCTCGGCGTCGTCGATGCGTGCGCGTCCGACCGACATGGCCCGGCCGACGACGTGCGCGACGAGAATGTCCGATTCGTCCACGATCTCGGCTTCGGCCAGCGACGTTGCGTCGTCGGTGTGCAGGACCCGGCCGGTGCCGACGATCCTGCCGCCAGCCGGGAACCGGTTCGCCGCCGACACACTCAGCTGTGCGAGGACGGTGCCGACCGGCTCGCCGGCCCGATCCCGCAGTGCGGCGGCGGCCGGCGCGCCGATCACGACGTCGGTGAACACACCCAGCGACCCGATCGTGGTGACACCGCGATGATCGAACAGCCTCGGGCCGAGCGTCTGGGCGATCTGCGTGGAATCGGAGGAGAAGGCTTCCGGCGTGATGCCCATGACGGTGACGGGACGGTCGAGCGGGACGGTCTGGGTGCTGATGGTCACCCGTTCTCTCTATCACGGGTCAGCGGTGAGGGCCGGGTGGCGGCCCTCAGCGACCGATCGTCGCGTGCATCTCCCAGACCAGGACCTCGGCTCCCGTGGTGGTGCTCAGCCGCTGCCCACCGGAGTTCGTCAGGCGCACCGCGTCGCCCTCGGTGAGCGGTCCGACACCCTCGAGATCGGCACTGCCCTCGGCGACGAAGACGTGCAGGTACGGCGCCTCGGGCAGGGTCACCGTCTTGTCCGGCTGCAGTCGCGCGACCGACAGCCCCGCGTACTTGTTGTGGATCCGGATCGCCGTGTGGTCGCGGTCCTTCGCCATCCCGGATGCGACGGGCACCAGACCGCCGCGCATCAGTTCGTCGTCGATCTCGAGCTGTTCGTACCCGGGGGTGATGCCGGCCTCGTCGGGCATCACCCACATCTGGACGAACCGCACGGGGTTCGCGTGTTCGGCGGCACGCGTACCGGTCACGCCGTCGAGACGCCACGAGTCGTTCTTCTCCGAATGCAGAATCCCGGTGCCGGCGCTCATCCGCTGGGCCAGGCCCGGATAGATGACGCCGGAATGGCCGATCGAATCCTGGTGCACCAGGCTGCCGCGCAGCACCCACGTCACGATCTCCATGTCGCGGTGCGGGTGGGTGTCGAAACCCTTTCCGGCCGTGACGATGTCGTCGTTGTTGACGAGGAGCAGGCCGTGGTGGGTGTTGTCCGGATCGTAGTGGTGGCCGAACGAGAAGGAGTGCTTCGAATCCAGCCAGTCGATCTTCGTCTTCATCCGATCGGCTGCACGGCGGACGTCGATCAGAGGGGTCTGGGACATGGTGTTCCTCTCGGTGGTGCGAGCTTCAGCGTAGTTGCAGCGAGAGCTAGTGCTGCTCGTGCTCGGCGGGGATCGAACCGAGGCGGCCGGCCTGATAGTCCTCGAAGGCCTGGATGATCTCGGCCTTCGTGTTCATGACGAACGGCCCGTACATCGCGACCGGCTCGCGAATGGGCTTGCCTCCCAGGAGGAACACCTCGAGGGAATCGGTGCGGGAATCCTGCGTCGTGGAAGCACTCAGAGTGATCGAGTCGCCCCTCGGCCCGAACACCACGGTCTGTCCGGTACGAGCCGGTGCCTGCTCGGTGCCGACGATGCCGTCGCCGGCCAGGATGTAGGCGAGCGCGTTGTACTCGGGGTTCCACGGCAACGTCACCGAGGCGCCGGGCGCGATCGTGAGGTGGGCGAGTGCGATCGGGGTGTGGGTGACGCCCGGGCCGTGCACGCCGCCGATCTCCCCGGCGACCACGCGGATCAGCGTGCCGCCGTCGGGCGACGACGCGAGCGCGACGTTGCTGCCGGCGATGTCCTGGTAGCGGGGCTGGGCCATCTTGTTGTCGCGGGGGAGGTTCACCCACAACTGCACGCCGTGGAACAAACCACCGCTCACAACCACGTGCTCGGGCGGCGCCTCGATGTGCAGGATGCCGGCGCCGGCCGTCATCCACTGGGTGTCACCACCGGTGATCGTGCCGCCACCGCCGTTCGAGTCCTTGTGCTCGAGGATGCCGTCGATCATGTAGGTCACGGTCTCGAAGCCGCGGTGCGGATGCCACGGCGTTCCCTTCGGCTCGCCCGGTGCGTACTCGACCTCACCCATCTGGTCCATGTGGATGAACGGGTCGAGGAAACGCTGGTCGATCCCCGCGAACGCGCGGCGGACCGGGAAGCCCTCGCCTTCGAAGCCGACCGGAGCGGTGCGCACCCCGAGCACCGGGCGCGCGGGACGATCGGGGGCCGGGGCCTCGATCCGGGGCAGGGTCAGGATGTTGTCGACGGTGACCGCGGGCATTGCGGGCTCCTCCCGAAGTAATTGACTGTGCAACTACTCTAACCCGGGCGGTCGCCGGAATGTTCCCGGGCCGTGCGCGATGAGTTTCTGCGCGCCCCCGAGTCGAACCATGTGACCGCACCGACCGGCCCCGCAGCGCGGGCCGCGAATCTCAGGAGCCCACATGTCCCGCATGCTCTTCGCCAACCTCCCCGTCAAGGACGTCGCCGCGACCCGCGCTTTCTTCGACGCACTCGGTTTCACGTTCAACGAGATGTTTTGCGACGCGAACACCGCGTGCATGGAGATCAACGAGCAGACCTACATCATGTTCCTCGAGGAACCGCGGTTCCGGAACTTCATCAACGACGACATCTGCGACACCGGCAAGGCCCGCGAGGTGCTGCTCGCCGTCTCCGCCGACAGCCGCGCCGACGTGGACCGCCTCGTCGACGCCGCGATCGCTGCCGGTGGAACCGACTGGACCACGCCGGGGTCGGCGGAGATGGACGTCGACTTCATGTACGGCCGGGCGTTCCGCGACCTCGACAACCACGTGTGGGAGGTGTCGTGGATGGACGTCGAGGCGGCGGCAGCGGCGATGGGACCGCAGGCGGAAGGGGCCGCGCAGTCGTAGATGGTTGATCGTTCGGCGGGGCCGCCGAGGTGTCCGGTTGCGCCGGAGTTCGGCGGCCTTTGTCGGCGGGCTCCGGACCTCTCGATTCCTGTGTCGCTGTCGGGCCGATTATTTGATGTCGAAGTGGTCTGGCGCGAGTAATTTCCCCGGTGTCGGCAAATTACGTGCAATTTGTCGGTACCGGCGAATTCGCTGGGAATTTCCGGGCGGGAAAGCGCAGTTCCGACCGTTGCCGCAGGTGGCACCGGGTGCATCAATGAAGTTGGACGATTGTCCGAGTGGCCGAGCCGGGTCGTTGTCATGTAGAAAGAACGTCCACGCGAGTTGCCGTGATTCACATCACAGCGTTTGTGGAGTGAAATTGCGGTTATTTCGTTTGATGCCGCCGTTCGGGCAGGGGATCTTGCCGACGGATGCTCGGGAGCAGAAGGGGTTCGAAAGGTTTGTGCGCTGAAGCTGTGGCCGATGTCGCCGATCGATTCGCTGTCCGTCCCGGAAGCATCGTCCGTGCCGGGGGTACTGCAGGGCTGTCCGACGTACGTCGCGCGACCGGCGGTGCTCGCTCCGTCCGTGGAGGCAAATGCACCGCCTCGGGACGAGACGGCAATCGGTCGCGGGCACGATCCGAAGCCGGACGGCTGGGATCGGGGGTACGTGCCGCAACCGCCTCCGCCGCGTGCGTGATCGTTCCCTCCTGAGCCGTCACCGGATCGATGGGCGTGGCTCTCGCAGCGACGCTGGCGATCCTGTTCACGGTCGCCGCTGCCTGGATCATGATCTGACCCAACAGTTTTCACCTAAAGAATTCGAACGAGAAACCGAGAAAGCAGGAATCTGCACAATGACCATCGCCACCGGCTCCAGGACGTCCTCGACGACCGGCAGCGTCGCCCGTCCGGGTGCGATCAGCACCGCGGAGATCAAGGCTCGAATCGCGGCCATGTTCGGCGACACCGACGCCGAGGACTCGGACGGACGCCGCTCTCGTTCGAGGACGACGCGCTGATCGGTGCCGCACCCGGCTTTCTCGCCTCAGTCACTTTTCGTCGAAGGAGTGCCCGTGAACCTCAATGTCGCCTCGCTGCTGCTCGTCCTCGCCGGAGGTATCGGCGGCACCGTGACCCTGCAGGCTGCACTGAACCGTCGCGGCCGTCGGCGCCGCCCAACCCCGGGCGCCCTGTTCCACTACAACGGCTGATCTCGGATACCACCGGCGCCGAGCAGGTCGTGGATCACGACTGCTGACGGCGTCGGCCGGGTGATCAGTCGCGTGGCGGCGGGGTGGGCGGCAGCCCGAACTTCTCGAACAGATCGTCGTCGAAGAACGCGGTCACGTGCACGACGCGGCCGTCGACGATGTCGAGGACCTGCAACTGGAACGGGTGGTGCTGCCCGTCCTCGCCGCGCATGTACAGCCCGAGAGCCGGCTGTCCGTTCGCGACCGTCGGGATCAGGATCTGGTCGCCGGGCCCCTTCGCCGGGCAGTTGACCCGGATCAGCGTGCCGATGTTCTCCGCACCCTGGTACCAGCCCTCGAAAGGGGGCATCTCCCAGACCGCCTGCTCGGTGAGCATCCGGACGATCGAGTCGATGTCGTAGTTCTCGAAACCGTCCACCCATCGCTGGACCAGTTCGCGGGTCTCGGCGCTGTCGGGTTCGGCGAGTTCGTCCCGCGTGACCTCGGCTTCGTTGAGTTGTGCGCGAGCACGCTGCAAGAGGCTGTTCACCGCGGCGGTCGTCGTGCCGAGCGCTGCGGCGACCTCGGACGCCCGCCACTGCAGCACCTCCCGCAGCAGCAACACCGCGCGTTGCCGCGCCGACAGGTGCTGCAGCGCGGCAATGAAGGCCAGCCGGATCGAATCCCGCGACGTGACGATCACGGCCGGATCGGACGGGTCGTCGGAGTGGCCGTCGTCGGTGAAGGTGCCCGGTATCGGTTCGAGCCACGGCACCTCGGGGCGCTGGACCAGATCCTCCGTGGGATCCGAGCTCGGTGCGCCCAGGCCGGTGGGCAGCGGACGGCGTGAACGGCCCTCCAGCGCCGTGAGGCAGACGTTGGTCGCGATCCGGTGCAGCCACGTCCGCAGTGACGCCCGCTCCCCGAAGTTCTCGTACCCGCGCCACGCGCGCAGATAGGTCTCCTGCACGAGGTCCTCGGCGTCGTGGATCGACCCGCTCATCCGATAGCAGTGCGCCAGCAGCTCCCGGCGATAGGGATCCGCGCGGCTCATGAAGTCGGTCTCGTCGGCACCGTCCACCGACTCCGGAATGTCCTGTACTACGTCGAGCGCCTGTTCGGTCATGGCCCCTGCCCGCCTCGGTCGACACGAATGTTCTCGGCTACCCGACCGAGGGTAGTCGGCGGCACCGACAGAAACACCCCTCGAAGTATCTGTGCACGCCGGGTACCGTCGCACCTTGCGCAGGACCACGAGGACGCCGCCGCCGGCGCCGGACACGAGGGGGATTTCGTGCACGTTGCAGCGCACGTCGGTGACGGGCAGCATCCCGTCGGCCCGTACGCGGGCGGACCGCCGCCCGAGGCACTGCAGGTGGCCATGCCGCCGCTCGACAGGTTCGGCCCGGCCGAACTCGGCCGCGCGGTCGTCGTCGCCGTCGTCATCGTCATCGCCGTGCTGATGAAGGTGCTGGCCTGGCCGCTGCGGCCGGACGGTCGCGGGATCGTCGACGCGGCCGCCGAGGGTGTCGTCGATGCGTTCGAGACACTCGGGCCGACGTTCGTGAAGCTCGGCCAGCTCGTCGCGTCGTCGTCGGGTCTGTTCCCGAAGCCCCTCGCCGACGCGTGCCTGCGCTGCCTCGACGACGTTCCGCCTGTCCCGGCCGCAAAGGCCCGCGCGGTGCTCGAGGAGGATCTCGGACACCGGATCGACGAGTTGTTCGCCGAGTTCGACGACACCCCGCTCGCTGCGGCCTCGGTCGCGCAGGTGCACGCGTGTGTGTTGCGGGACGGGCGCCACGCGGTGGTGAAGATCCAGCGGCCGGGCATCCGTCACCGCATGCTCGTCGATCTGCGCGCCGCGTACGCCGGTGCGCGGCTGTTGCAGGTGTTCGAGTTCTTCCGGATCGCGAATGCACCGGCGATCATCCGGGACCTCTACTCCGCGACCATGACCGAACTGAACAGCGCCGTCGAAGCGGACCGGCAGTCGCGGTTCCGGGACAGGATCGGCGCGTTCGGTGACAACAAGGGTGTCACCACCCCCGAGGTGTACTGGGACTACTGCGGTCCGCGGGTGATCTGCATGGAACGCCTGTACGGGATTCCGATGGACCGCGTCGCCGCGGATCCGGACAGCGGCATCGACACGCGGCTGCTGATCCGGCGCGGGGTCAAGGTGTGGATCGAATCGGTCGTGCTGCACGGCCCGTTCCACGGTGACGTCCACGCCGGAAACCTGTGGCTGCTCGACGACGGCCGGCTCGCGCTCCTCGATTTCGGGATCGTCGGTGAGCTGCCCGAGCCCTGGCGGGTGATCCTCAGGGATCTGTTCCATGCCACCGCGGTCGACGGCGATTTCGCCAGCGTGGCGCGCGGGATCCGCGAACTCGGCTACGGAACCGGGACGGATCTCGACGACGAGATGTTGGGGTTGGAGGTCGCCGAGGCGCTCGCACCGCTCTTGGGAGGGGAGTTGGGGGAACTGCGGCTGAGCGACCTGATCATGGCGTTGATCCGGCTCGGCAAACGGTGGGGTGTCGCGAGCCCGGAGGAAATGGTGCTGTTCGGCAAGCAGCTCGGGTACTTCGAGCGTTATGCGCGGGCGCTGGCGCCGGGCTGGGTGCTCGGCCAGGACCTGTACCTGTTCCGCAACATCTTCCCGGAGGACGTTGCGATAGGCGCGGCCGAATCGGGCATTAGCCTGCCCGACTGATCAACAACGTTCGCGGCTCTTTACAGGTCCCGCCGGCTCCCCTAATTTTAACGATCGTTCGACTCAACTTTTCGGGAAGGGATCTCCTCGCCATGAGCACCGCGAACGACGTCGTAGTCAGCACCCGCAAGGGCAACGTCGTCACCTGGACGATCAACCTCCCGGACCTGCGCAATCCCATCTCCGGTGACGACGTCGTCGAACGCCTCGTCGAACTGGTCGACGAGGCGAACGCCGACATCGAGACCCGCGTCGTGATCCTGACCGGCGCCGGCAGCGCGTTCTCCGCCGGCGGCAACGTCAAGGACATGGTCGACCGCACCGGCATGTTCGCCGGCGCGCCGCACGCGCTGCGCGAGGGCTACCGCCGCGGCATCCAGCGCCTGCCGAAGGCCATTTACCACTGCGAGGTTCCGATCATCGCGGCCGTCAACGGCCCCGCGGTCGGAGCCGGCTGCGACCTGGCGATGATGTGCGACATGCGGATTGCGTCGAACACCGCGTTCTTCGCCGAGAGCTTCGTCAAGCTCGGAATCATCCCCGGTGACGGCGGCGCCTGGCTGCTGCCGCGCGCGATCGGTGCGGCCCGCGCCGCCGAGATGGCGTTCACCGGGGATCGCGTCGACGCGGCCACCGCCCTCGACTGGGGCATGGTTTCGCGTGTCGTCGAGCCGGAGAACCTGCTCGACGCCGCCCACGAACTCGCCGAGCGTGTCGCCGTCAACCCGCCGAACGCCCTGCGTATGACCAAGAAGCTTCTGCGCGAAGGCCAGCGCGTCGACCTCGACACGCTGCTCGAGCTCTCCGCCTCGCTGCAGGCGCTGTCCCACCACACCGCCGATCACCGGGAAGCACTGTCCGCCTTCCTCGAACGCCGCACCGGGAACTTCACCGGCGAGTGACCCCGGCACCGCCCACACTTTCGACAAGGACGATCACATGAAGCGCACAATTCTCACCGAAGAGCACGAGCAGTTCCGGAAGATGGTGCGCGACTTCATCGAACGTGAAGTCGCACCGCACCGCGAGGAATGGGACGAGATCGGCCACCCGCCCCGCGAATTCTTCAAGCGCCTCGGCGAACTCGGCATCCTCGGTATCCAGGTCCCCGAAGAATTCGGTGGCGGTGGCGAGTCCAGCTTCGTGTACAACACCATCGTGTTCGAGGAGGTCGCCCGAGCGGGAGTCTCCTTCGGCGGCTACACCGTTCACGCGTGCCTGATCCTGCCGTATCTGCTCGAGTACGCCACCGAGGAGCAGAAGAAGCGCTGGCTGCCGGGCTTCGCGGACGGCTCGATCATGACCGCCATCGCGATGACCGAACCCGGCACCGGGTCCGACCTGGCGAATATCGCCACCACCGCGAAGCTGTCCGAGGACGGCAGCCACTACATCATCAACGGCGCCAAGACGTTCATCACCGGCGGAGCCACCGCCGACCTGATCCTCACCGTGTGCCGAACCTCGCCGTTCGATCCCGAGAACCGGCGCGGTGGCCTGTCCATCATTGCGGTTCCGACTGCGAACGAAGGCTTTTCGGTCGGACGCAAGCTCAAGAAGCTCGGCCTGCACCAGCAGGACACCGCCGAGCTGTCCTACAGCGACGTCAAGGTCCCCGTCGAGAACCTCCTCGGCGAGGAGGGCAAGGGCTTCTCGTACCTGACCCACAACCTGCCGCAGGAACGCCTGAGCATCGCCCTGAACCAGGTCGGGTTCGCCGAGGCCGCGATCGCGCACGCGATCGCCTACACCTCGGACCGCAAGGTGTTCGGCAAGCCCGTCGCCGCGTTCCAGAACACCAAGTTCGTTCTCGCCGAATGCTCGGCCGAGACCCAGATGGCCCGCGTCTACGTCGACCACTGCCTCGAACTGCTCGACCGCAAGGAGCTGACGGTCGCCGACGCGGCGCGCGCCAAGCTCGTGTGCACCGAGGTCGCCGGGCGGGTCATCGACAAGTGCCTGCAGCTGCACGGCGGCTACGGCTACATCACCGAGTACCCCATCGCCCGCCTGTACGCGGACACCCGCGTCACCCGCATCTACGGCGGCACCAGCGAGGTCATGAAGACGATCATCTCCAAGGATCTGGGGCTGTAGGAATGTATCCGGGTCGCTACGCCGCCACCACCCCGGACCGTCCGGCGGTACACGAGGCCGCGACCGGACGCGTGATCACCTATCGTGAGCTCGAGGACGCGTCGGTACGGTTCGCGCACTGGCTGCGCGAGCACGGTGTCGGGGTCGGCGACCACATCGCCGTCCTCACCGTCAACGATGCCACGGTGTTCGAACTGTACTGGGGCGCAGTGCGTTCGGGTGTGTACATCACGCTGGTCAACACGCACCTCGCGCCCGCCGAGGCGGCGTACATCGTCGACGACTGCGACGCGAAGGTGCTCGTTGTGTCCGCGCCCCTGGCGCAGCTCGCCGACGACATCGTGCCGCTCACGCCGAAGGTGGCGCACCGCCTGGCATTCGGTGGTCCGGTGCCCGGCCACCTCGTGTACGAGGACGAGGTCGTGGACCTGTCGACGGTCCCGCCCGCCGACCAGCCCCGCGGCAGCGACATGCTGTACTCGTCCGGAACCACCGGTCGTCCGAAGGGCATCCGGCCGTCCCTCAGCGGCGCCCAGGTCGACGACGAGCCGGGGCCGCCGCTACTCAACACGGTGCGGGGCTTCGGATTCGACGAGAACACCGTCTACCTGTCGCCGGCGCCGATCTACCATGCCGCGCCGCTGCGCTACGGTGTGTCGACCCAAGCGCTCGGCGGGACGGTCGTGCTCACGGACCGGTTCGACGCCGAGCGCTGCCTCGAGTACATCGAGCGGTACCGCGTTACCCACAGCCAGTGGGTGCCCACGCATTTCGTTCGGATGCTGAGGCTTCCGGAGGAGGTGCGGGACCGATACGACCTGTCGTCGATGAAGTGCGCGCTGCACTCGGCGGCGCCGTGCCCGGTCGACGTCAAACAGGCGCTCATCCGCTGGTGGGGTGAGATCGTGTACGAGTACTTCTCGTCCACCGAGGCCATCGGCAGCACGGTGATCACCCCGCAGGACTGGCTCCGTAAACCGGGCAGCGTCGGTCGGACAGGCGGGCCGGGCACACTCGGCATCGCGCACATCTGCGACGAGGCGGGGAACGAGCTTCCCTCCGGGGAGACGGGAGTCCTGTACTTCGAGCGGCAGGACTATCGGCTCGAATACCACAAGGATCCCGAGAAGACCGCACGCACAAGGCATCCGGTCCACGAGAACTGGATGACGACCGGCGACCTCGGTTACCTCGACACCGACGGCTTCCTCTTCCTGACCGGACGCGACAACTTCACGATCATCTCGGGCGGCGTGAACATCTACCCGCAGGAGATCGAGAACCTGCTCGCACTGCACCCGGCCGTCGCCGACGTCGCGGTGGTCGGAGTGCCGGACCGCGATCGCGGCGAACGGGTGGAGGCATTCGTCCAGCTCGTTCCCGGTGTCGCCACCGGCGACGACCCCGAACGCGACATCATCGACTACTGTCGCGACCGACTGTCGTCGTTCAAGTGCCCCCGCCGGGTGCGGTTCGTCGGCGAGCTGCCGCGCACCCCCACCGGCAAGATGGTCAAGGGTGCGTTGCGGGAGCTGATCGACACGTACGCGGATGCCGAGGCACACTGATGGCACTGTCACCGCGGCAGCGGATGTTCGTCGAGGTGGGACGAAAGGAGTTCGTCCGCAACGGATACGGATCCTCGTCCATCCGCACCATCGCGCAGGAGGCGGGCGTGAGCCTGTCCGCCCTGTACTACCACTACAAGAACAAGCAGGATCTGCTGCTCGCCATCCTCATGGACGGCGTGGACACCTACGACTCGCTGTGGGAGAAGGCGCTGGAAGCCGCCGGCGACGACCCGGTCGAGCAGTTGCGCGCGTTCGTCCGTGCGAACGTCGAATTCCGCACGCAGTTCCCCGAACACGGGCGCATGATCGCCACCGAGATCCGCAACCTCGAACCCGAAGGCGCACGGCTCTACGACGAGCGGCGACGGGTGGGGCGGCAGCGGATCCGCACGATCATCGACGACGGTGTCGCGGCGGGGGTCTTCACGACGAAGTACCCGGACGACTGCCGCAAGTCGATTCTCGCGATGACGGCAGCGATCGCGAACTGGTACGACCCGAACGGACCCGACACGCCCGCCGAACTCGGCGAACGGTACGCGGAGATGGCATTGAACCTCCTGTGCCCCGGGGAGATACCCGAATCGTCGGCCGGGAAGAAAGGTTAGGACATGAGTACGAAACTGGTGCCGCCGGCCGGCGCCCCCGATCCTGCGCTCGCGGAACTGCGGACCGAGGTGCGGGAGTTCCTGCACGAGCAGATCGAGAAGGGGGTCTTCACCCCCGGTATCGACACCTGGCTGACGCGGTGGAATCCCGATTTCACGCGGGCGCTCGCCGCGAAGGGCTGGATCGGCATGACGATCCCCACCGAATACGGCGGGCACGGGCGCACGTTCATGGAGCGGTTCGTCGTCACCGAGGAACTGCTGGCGGTCGGTGCCCCGGTCGCGGCCCAGTGGGTCGCGGACCGGCAGGCCGCGCCGTCGCTGCTGAAGTACGGCACCGAGGAGCAGAAGCGGCGGTTCCTCCCCGGCATCGCGGCCGGTGAAATCTGCTGGGCGATCGGCATGTCCGAACCCGACTCCGGTTCCGACCTCGCGAGCGTGAAGACCCGCGCGACGCAGGTGGACGGCGGCTGGCGCATCAGCGGCACCAAGCTGTGGACCTCCGGTGCGCATCACGCCGACGCGTTCTTCGCGCTGGCCCGGTCCGCGCCGCTGGACCCGGCGCACCGGCACGACGGGCTCAGCCAGT
Organism: Rhodococcus sp. O3; assembly: GCF_048897285.1. Taxonomy (NCBI): domain Bacteria; kingdom Bacillati; phylum Actinomycetota; class Actinomycetes; order Mycobacteriales; family Nocardiaceae; genus Rhodococcus; species Rhodococcus sp. O3. The sequence continues at coordinate 17,384 of NZ_JBMBTE010000016.1, read as the reverse complement.
TCATCGTGCTGCTGGACTCGCCGGGCGTGACGATCCGCCCCATCCTGTCGATGTCCGGTGAGCACCACTTCAACGAGGTGCTGCTCGAGGACGTGTTCGTTCCCGACGATCTGGTGCTCGGCAGCATCGGCTCCGGTTGGGAGCAGGTCACCAGCGAACTGGGCTTCGAGCGCAGCGGGCCGGAACGATTCCTGTCCACGTTCGGCCTGCTCGAGGAGCTCGTGCGCGGCGCGGGCGCCGGCAGCGTCGACCGCGATCCGCGGATCGGCGCGTCGATCGGCCGGATCGCGGGGCTGCGCCGCATGTCGCGTGCCGTCTCCGAATCGCTGCAGCGCGGTGAGGACGCGGCCCTGTCGGCGTCGGTCGTGAAGGTGCTCGGCACCGGGCTCGAAGGCGACATCGCCGAACTCGCCGACGAACTCGTCGGCTACGGCCCCGGCGACGACCAGCTCGCGCAGCTGGTCCGGGCGGGTGTGATGCAGCGACCCGGTTTCACGCTGCGCGGTGGCACGAGCGAGATCCTGCGCGGGGTCGTCGCACGAGGATTGGGGTTGAGATGACGCAGTCGACCGAATTGCTGGACTTCGAGAAGATGCTCGCCGACGTGCTCACCGCCGGCGACGATCACCGGATCGGGGAGGTCGTCGAGCTCGACCGCTCGCTGTGGACCACGCTCGCCGAGCTCGGCCTGACCCGGCTCACCGGTGACGAGGCCACCGGTGGCAGCGGTGCCGGCTGGACCGAGGCCGCGCTGCTGCTCACCGCGGCCGGTCGTGCCGCCGCGGCCGTCCCCGTCGCCGAACACGATCTGCTCGCCGGATGGTTGCTCGAACAGGCCGGCCTTCCCGTCGGCGACGAGGTGCGCACCGCCGCGGTGCTCGACGCCGACGGGCAGGCCCGGTACGTGCCGTGGGCGCGCTACGCGGATGCCGTCGTCGTGCTGTGGCAGGGCGCCGACGGATGGTCGGTGGCCGACGTGCCCCGCGACCGCATCGAGCTGACCGAAGCGGTCAACCTTGCCGCCGAACCCCGCGACCACGTGCGGATCGATCTGTCCGGGTTGTCGGGAACGTCGGTATCCGACACCGTCGCCGAGCACTTCCGCTACCGCGGTGCGCTGGCCCGGGTGCTGATGTCGGCCGGCGCGATGGACCGCATCCTCGAACTGGTCGTCGAACACACCACCGCCCGCGTGCAGTTCGGTCGCGCCCTGGGCAAGTTCCAGGCCGTCCAGGCACTGGTGTCGGATCTGGCCGCCGAGGCGGCACTCGCGCGGGCCGCCGCCGACGCCGCGGTCGATTCCGCCGTCGAACGCGGATTCGGCGATGCGGCAACACGATTCGACATCGCCGCGGCGGTGTCGTGTGCCGGGCATGCGGCGGGGAAGATCGCGCGGAACGCGCACCAGGCGCTCGGCGCGATCGGTTTCACGATGGAACACGAACTGCACCGGCACGCGAACCGGATCCTGTCGTGGCGCAGTGAATTCGGATCCCTCGCGTCGTGGGACGCGGAACTGCTCGACACCGCGGTCGCGTCCGGCGACGTGTGGGCGTTGCTCACCGGAGGTTCCGCGTAGCTGCCCCGGCGGCCCGGGTGCGACTGGCAGAATGAAACGGCCGGTCGCATCCGGGCCGGTTTCGCTCGCCGGAAGGACCTCGACGATGGCGCACGTGAATCTCGGTAAGCAGCACCCGGCCCCGTACAAGAGCGTGCTGACGCTGAACAAGGAGGTCGAGGAGGCCGTCGCTGCGGCCGGACTCGATCCGAAGCTGGCCGAACTGGTGAAGATCCGGGTGTCGCAGCTCAACGGATGCGCGTTCTGCCTGCGCATGCACACCCGGGATGCGTTCGACAAGGGCGAGACCACGGACCGTCTCGCGGTCCTTGCGGCCTGGTGGGAGTCCCAGTACTTCACCGAACAGGAGCGGGCCGCGCTCGCGCTCGCGGAGGAGGTCACGCACCCCATGGAGCCCGGTCGTCACGAATGGGACGACGGTTCGCTCAGCGACGAGCAGGTCTCCGCGATCACGTGGCTCGCGATCGTCATGAACGCGTGGAACCGCATCGCGGTCCGCAGTCACTACCCCGTGGCCCCCTGACCCGTGCGCGTTTTCGGTAGCACCGGCCCTACCGAAAACGCGCACGAGGGGCGGGGTCAGCGCAGGTAGAGACGCACCTTGTCGATCTCGTCGCGCAACAGGTGGATCTCGTGGGCGGTCGGAGGCTCGGTCACGGTCAGAGTGTCCGACACCTTCAGATCCCAGCCGGTCGCGGCGCGCACCTCGTCGACGGTGACGCCTTCGTGCACGCTGGTGAGTTCGAGTTCGTCGAACGGACCGCTGCGGGAGAGCACACCCAGGCTCGTGAACACCTTGGTCACGCCCCGGCCGCGCGGCATCATCCCGACACCGGCCTCGCGGGCGCGCACCGGGGACGGCGACGTGCAGAAGTCGAGCTCGGCGGGGAAGGAGCTCGGGTCGTGCCGGCGCATCACCACGAAGACCTCACCCGCATTCGGCATGATCTCGGCGGCGCCGCCCGCCCCCGGCAACCGCACGGTGGGCTTGTCCCAGTCACCGATGAGGCTGGTGTTCAGGCTGCCGTATCGGTCGATCTGGCCGGCGCCGAGGAACCCGACGTCGACGTTGCCACCCTGCAGCACGTATCCGAACAGCGACGCCATCGAGACGACGGACTCGGCACCGGACACCACCACCGAATCGGCGATTCCCTCGGCCATGGCTTCGGGATGTGCACCGCACACACCGGATTCGTAGATCAACTCCACGTCGGGGTTCGACGTGCGGGCCGCGAGGTCCACCGCCAGCGTCGGAAGTCCCACGCCCGCGAAGACCCGGGTCTTGCCGGCCAGGGCGCGCGCGGCGACCGAGACGATCAGCTCTGTCGTGGAGAAGGTTTCGGCAGCAGTCACTTTCGGCTCCCATAGTTGACGGTACCGGAATGGCGCGGTGCGACCTCGAGGTCGCTCCAGTAGTCGTCGCCGAGCTTGGCGAGGTAGGCGTCGTGGTCGGGGAGTTCGAAGACCCACTCCTTCAGCCACGTGCGCAGTGCCTGCGGGTCCTTGCTGATCGCCGTCCACCGGCGGTAGAACGCGCAGTCGCGGTCGTAGTAGCCCTGCGCGTAGGACGGGTGCGCGCCGCGGGGACACACGACGACGGCGTCCACCGCGTGGGACGGAATGAGCGTGCGGCTCGGGTCGGAACGGATCACGTCGTCGTCGACGATCTCCTCGACCACGACGATCGCGTGTTTCGCGGCATACACCGCTTCCTGCTGGACACCGGCGATGCCCCAGATCTGGACGTTGCCGGATCGGTCGGCGCGTTGCGCGTGAATGATCGTCACGTCCGGATTCAGCGGCGGCACAACGTAGATGCTGCCCTCGCCGTACGGGTCGTCGACGAGACGGATCTGCGGGTTGAGGGCGGGCAGGTCGCTGCCGGCGTAGGAACGCAGCGGGAAGAACGGCAGTCCGGCCGCGCCGGCCTGGTAGCGGCACACCATCCCGTAGTGGCTGTACTCCTCGACCTCGAGCTTCACGGGGTCGTGCTTCTCGATGCGTCGGCGAATTTCGTACAGCGATCCGGCGGAGCCGCTCGCGAAGAACGACGCGACCAGCTTCGAGACGCAGTCGGCGGCGATGAGCTGGTCGGAGATGATGTCGGGCGTCATCCGGCACAGGGTCAGGTCCTTGCGACCCTGGCGGATGATCTCGTGGGCGGCCGCGAACGGGATGAGATGCGAGAAGCCTTCGAGGGCGACCGTCATCCCGTCCTGCACGTATGTGGCGACGGCGTCGCTCATCGTCATGACTTTGTCTGCGGCCATTGCGAACTCCTGCTCGTTCTCTGCTGTCCTACGACTGTGACATGCGCAATAGATGCAGTCCAATACAAAGTGTTGCCTGCTCTGATATCAGAAGAGGAATAATCTGGAGTGGTGGAGATCCATGAGATCAGAGCCTTCCTCGCGGTCGCGGAGGAGCTGCACTTCGGGCGTGCCGCGCAGCGTCTGCACATGGCACAGCCCCCGCTCAGCCGCACCATCCGGCAGCTCGAGAAGGGGCTCGGGGCAACGCTGTTCGAGCGCAGCACGCGCAGCGTCCGGCTGACCGAGGCGGGACGCGCCCTCGTCGAACCGGCTCGTGCCATCCTCGACGCGGTACGACTGGCGGAGATGGCGGTCACCGCCGCCGGACGCGGCAGGACCGGGCGGGTGCGGATCGGGTTCGCCGGCTCGTCGTCGCATCACCTGGTGGGCAAGTGGGCGAAGCTGGTGCGACGTACCCACCCCGGCATCGAATTCGTGCTCGCCGGGTCGAGTTACGCAAGCGAAGTCGTGAACCGGCTTGCGGAGGGCACTCTCGATATCGGCATCGTGCGACTGCTGTTCTTCCCACCCGGGATCGCATCGCGGGTCGTCGCCCGCGAGGACCTGGTGATCGGGCTCCCCCGCGAGCACCGGCTCGCCGGGCGGACGAGCCTGCGCCTCGACGAACTCGCCGACGAATCCTGGGTGATGCTCCCCGCCGAACCGGGATCGATGCTGCGCGAGCTGCTGCTGCGTCTCGCGCACGACGCCGGGTTCACGCCGCGGATCGTGCAGAGCGCACCGGATTCCCTGTCCCTCGCCGCGCTGGTCTCCGCCGATGTGGGCTGCACGCTGACGGTCTCGTCGGTGGCTCAGCACGTCGTCAACCCGGAGGTGGTGTTCGTACCGCTCGAGGGGCAGCCGCCGATCGACGTGCGGCTGGTGTGGCGGGAGGACGACACCAGCCCGGCGCTCGCGGAGGTCCTTAGGCTTTCCGAGGAGGCTCTGCCGACCCCGGGTGCTGCGGCTCAGCCGACCCCGGGTGCTGCGGCTCTGCCGACCGCGGGTGCTGCGGCTCAGCCGACCGCGGGTGCTGCGGCTCAGCCGACCGCGGGTGCTGACGACAGAGTGTCCTGACGCAAGCGAGCGGTGCCGGACCCGGGAAGGGTTCGGCACCGCTCGCTTGTGTCGGGTAGTTCGTCAGGCTCCGACGCGGACCCGGCCGGTCGACTCGGTCGCGGACTCGGTGCGGGTCGCGGATTCGGCCGCTTCCTGCGCCTCGAGCTCCAGCTCGGCCTCGTCGGCCTGCTCCGCCTTCGACAGGGACTTCGGGTCGTAGCCGGTGCGCTTGAGCAGAAGCAGGGTGCAGACCAGCGACACTGCGGCGTACGTTCCGGCGGCGATCGCGACGCCGGTGACGTTGCCGGAGCTGTTGAGCAGCCACTGCGCCAGGACCGGGGTGCCGCCGCCGACGATGAGCGAGCACAGCTGGTAGGCCGCGGACAGGCCCGAGTAGCGGATCTTCGCGGGGAAGGCGCGGGCCAGGAGGCCGCCGATCGCCCCGTAGAACATCGAGTGCGGAATCGTCGCCAGGCACATACCGACCGCGGCGATCGCGAACGTTTCGGTGCGGATCGCGTAGAACATGGCCGGCATCAGGAACAGTTCCGGGACGATCATCAGGCACATCGCGACGCGCATGTCGATCTTCGACACGAGCACGGCGCCGAACGGCTGCACGATGAACTGGACGACGAGTGCGATCGCGATGATGCCGAGGAACGTGCCGCGCTCGTATCCGAGTTCGCTTGTCGCCCAGGACAATGCGAACGTGTTCTTGAAGTAGGTGACCTGGGCGAGCGGCAGGGCGCCGGCGCCGAGCAGGACGAGCACCCAGTGCTTGCGCAGTACCTCGGCGATCGGCAGCTTGACGGTCTTCTTCTTGGCCAGCACCGCCTTCATCGCGTCGGATTCTTCGAGCTTGAGCCGGATCACCATGCCGACGATCACGAGCAGGGCCGAGAACAGGAACGGGATGCGCCATCCGTAGAGCAGGAATTCGGGCGTCGGCATCGACGAGAGCAGGAAGAACGCCATGGTGGCGAGGAGGTTGCCGGCGGGCGAACCCTGCTGCGCGAATGCGGAGTACAGGATGCCCTTGCCCTTGGGGGCGTTCTCGCTGGCGATCAGGACGGCACCGCCCCATTCGCCGCCGACGGCGATGCCCTGCAGGACCCGCAGGAACACCAGCAGGATCGGCGCCCACATCCCGATCCGGTCGTAGGCGGGGAGCAAACCCACGCCGACGGTCGAGATACCCATCATGATCAGCGTGATCACCAGGGTGTTCTTGCGGCCGATGCGGTCGCCGAGGTGCCCGAAGATCACGCCGCCGATCGGGCGGGCGAGGAAGCCGGCCCACAGCGTGACGAACGCCAGGAGGGTTGCGACGCCCGCCGGGAGATCGTCGGAGAAGAAGACCTTGCCGAAGACGAGCGCCGCCGCCGTGCCGTAGATGTAGAAGTCGTACCACTCGATGGTGGTGCCGACGAAGGAGGCGATTCCGGCTTTGCGGGCCTTCTTCGTCACTTCCCGGTCGGTTAGGGACGCACTCATACCTCGTCCTCTCTTCTGGGGGGATGGGGTTCTCGGATGCCGAGCCGTATCCTGTGCTCCGCATCACAAAGAATTCCAGCGCGGACTGTGGCTGTCCAATACTTGATGGCGGCGTGATTGTTAGCGAACGCGTATCAATCGGTGTTGCTCACCCGTGTGGCCCTGCACGGAGCGCAGTCGGCGCCGGTGCGGACGCGTCTGGTACCTGTGAAAGATATGAGCGAACTCAGCGCGAAAGACAACGGATCGTCGGACCTGCCCTTGGCCGGCTTCACCGTGGTGAGCCTCGAACAGGCGGTCGCGGCGCCGCTCGCGACCCGGCACCTCGCGGACCTGGGTGCCCGGGTGATCAAGGTGGAACGGGTCGGCGACGGTGACTTCGCGCGTGCCTACGACAGCGCCGTGCTGGGGCAGGCCGCCCACTTCGTGTGGCTCAACCGCGGCAAGGAGTCGTTCGCCGTCGATCTGAAGGCCGGCGACGGGATCGCCGCCGTGAAATCCCTGATCGCCGGCGCCGACGTGTTCCTGCAGAACCTCGCGCCCGGTGCGGCCGAACGACTCGGGCTCGGCGCCGAGGAACTGCGCGCCGACCATCCCGAACTGATCGTGGTGAACATGTCCGGTTACGGCACCGACGGCCCGATGCGCGACCGGAAGGCGTACGACCTGCTGGTGCAGTCGGAGACCGGGCTGTGCTCGATCACCGGCACCCCCGAGACGGCCGTGAAGACCGGCATCCCCACCGCGGACATCGCCGCCGGCATGTACGCGCTGACCTCGATCCAGGCCGCGCTGCTGCGTCGTTGCCGCACCGGCGTGGGCGCGACGATCGACGTGTCGATGTTCGACGCGACCGCCGAATGGCTCGGTTACCCGATGTACCTGCAGATGTATCAAGATCGGCAGGTTCCGCGAATGGGACTGGCGCACACGTCGATCGCGCCGTACGACAAGTACCCGACCGCCGACGGCGAGATCCTCATCGGCGTCCAGAACGATCGCGGCTGGCGCACCCTCACCGATGTGCTGGGACTGCCGGAACTGGCGGACGATCCGCGCTACGCGACGAACGTCGAGCGGGTGCGGCGCCGCGAGGAGGTCGACGCGCTCGTCGGGGAGGCGACGAAGCAGTTCGCGAGTGACGTGCTCGACGAGAAGCTCGCCGCCGCCGGCGTGCCCGCCGCACGGTTGCGTGATCTGCGCGGGCTCATCGAGCATCCGCAGCTCGCCACCCGCGATCGGTGGCGCGAGGTCGAGACCCCGGCCGGTCCCATCCGGGCGGTTCGTCCGCCGATGAACTTCCGGGACGTCGAACTGCCGATGGGAGCAGTGCCCGCGCTCGGCGAGCAGACCGACGCTCTGCTGGCCGAGCTCGGCCTGACCGACGAGCAGGTCGCGGGGCTGCGGGCCGCCGGCATCGTCGGCTAGAGAATGTACGGCCAATCAGGGCCGGATTTGTGACGATTTTCGGTCACGAATCCGGCCCTGATTGCGTATTCGTCGAGATTCTGGGGCGTGCCCTGTTGACGTCGGCGGCCGCGTACCGAAAAATGGCCGTACAAATCGTGTTCCCGCTGAGGAGTAAACCCATGACCCGAGCGGCCCTCGTCGCCCCCGTCCGCACGCCCGTCGGCCGATTCGGTGGTGCACTCCGTGACGTGTCCGCCGTCTCCCTCGCGACCACCGTCGTCAAGGAGACCGTCGCGCGCTCCGGCGTCGACCCGGAACTGATCGAGGAGGTCGCGTTCGGTCAGTCCTACGCGAGCTCCGAGGCGCCGTGCATCGGCCGCTGGGCCGCCCTCGACGCCGGCCTGCCGATCTCGGTCGCCGGAATCCAGACCGACCGCCGCTGCGGCACCGGCCTGCAGGCCCTGGTCACCGCCGCGATGATGGTGCAGACCGGCGCCGCGAACGTCGTCGTCGCCGGGGGTGTCGAGTCGATGAGCAACATCGAGCACTACACCACCGGTGCCCGCTGGGGCACCCGCGCCGGCAGCCTGAACCTCTACGACCGCCTCGACCGCGGTCGCGAGCGATCGCAGCCGGAATGGCGTTTCGGCAAGATCAGCGGAATGATCGAGACCGCGGAGAACGTCGCCAAGCAGTGCGGTATCACGCGTGAGGACTCCGACGCGCTCGCGGCGGAAAGTCACCGCCGCGCCCACGAAGCCTGGGAGGCAGGGCGTTTCGACGACGAGGTCGTGCCGGTCGAGATCGTCGACCGCAAGGGGAACACCACCGTCGTCTCCCGCGACGAGGGCATCCGGCCCGACAGCACCGTCGAATCGCTCGCCAAGCTCCGTACCGTGACCCCGCACGGCGTCGTCACCGCCGGTAACGCAAGCCAGCAGAACGACGCTGCCGCAGCACTTCTCGTCGTCGCCGAGGACAAGCTCGACGAGTACGGGCTCGAACCGATCGGATTCCTGGAGGGCTGGACCGCCGCCGGCTGCGACCCCGCGACCATGGGTCTCGGCCCGGTCGCGGCGACCCGGAAGTTGTTCGACCGCAACGGACTCGGCTTCGACGACTTCGATCTCGTCGAACTCAACGAGGCATTCGCCTGCCAGGTTCTCGGTGTGCTGAAGGAATGGGGCTGGGACGACCGGGACCGCCTCAACGTCAACGGATCCGGTATCTCGCTGGGGCATCCGATCGGCGCGACCGGTGTGCGCATGACGGCGACCGCCCTGCACGAACTGAAGCGCCGCGGCGGCGGCCGAGCACTGGTGACCATGTGCATCGGCGGCGGCCAGGGCATGGCTGCCTCGATCACCACCGCATAGGACACGAGATGACGGACCGCGACTGGACCCTGTGGGCACGCTGCCGGGGCATGGACACCACGACGTTCTTCCCGCAGAAGGAGGACGGCCGGCTCGCGGCGGCGCGCGCCGAATCCGCGGCCAAATCGATCTGCCGATCGTGCCCGGTGGTCGCCGAATGCCGCGAGACGGCGTTGCAGGCGGACGAGACGCACGGCATCTGGGGTGGCATGACCTATGCGGAACGCCGCGCATACGCCCGCGCGCGGAAGCTGGGGCGCGTACTGTCCGCGTGACCGCTCGCCGCTACGGTGGGTTACCGGAGCGAATGTACCGTTCGTCTCCTTCAACCGACCGAGCGGTACATTCGCTCGGGGAATGCGGCGAGCACCGGACAGCGCGGACGCCGCGCGGAGAGTGTGGAAGGCACGCGGTGGGTGAGAACGGGACGGACGAGGTCGGTGCCGGCAGCGCACACGGAGCCCTCGACCGGAACACGGTGCTCGGCAAGGTCATGATCGTGCTGCACGCCTTCACGATCGACGACCACGGCGTGAGCCTGGCCGAACTCGCCCGCCGCACGGATATCCCGAAGGCTTCGCTGCACCGTATCGCCACCGATCTCGTCGGGGTACGGCTGCTCGAACGCACCCCGGCCGGATACCGGCTCGGCCGTCAGCTCTTCGAACTGGGGATGCGTGCCTCGGTGGAGCGCAGTCTCGTCGAGGTCGCGATCCCGTTCATGGAGGACCTGTACGAACGCACCCACGAAACGGTGCATTTCGGGATCCGCGACGGCATGGAGGTCATCTACCTGACCAAGATCGGCGGTCACCGGCAGGTCGGCGCACCGTCGCGGGTCGGCGGCCGGATGCCGTTGTACTGCACCGCAATCGGGCGTGCCCTGCTGGCGTGGGCGGAACCCGAGGTGGTGACGCAGGTGCTCACCGGCCCGCTGCCGCGCCGCACTCCGCGCACCGTCGCGACCCCGGGCATGCTGCGGCAGCTGCTCGACCGGGTGATCGCCGAGGGCGTGTCCTACGAGTTCGAGGAGTCCGCGCCGGGCATCGTGTGCGTCGGCGCGCCGATCTTCGAATCGGAGGGGCGCGTGGTCGCCGCGATCAGTGTCACCGGCCCGGTGACCGGGTTCCGGCCGCAGCAGCACGCCGCGTCGGTGCGGGCGGCCGCGGCGGGTATCGGTGCGACCCTCGCGCGGCGCGCGCACCTGTCCGAACAGCTCGACTGAGCTCAGCCGAGGCTGGTCACCGGGATCAGTCCGCGCGTGATCGCCGAGCTCTCGTCGGACAACAGGAACGAGATGACCTTCGCGATATCCTCCGGCTTCGACCAGTGCGTCGTGTCCGCGTCGGGCATCGCGGTCCGGTTGCCGGGGGTGTCGATGACCCCGGGCAACAGCGCATTGACGCGGATGCGGTCGGGCCGGTACTCGACGGCGAGAGACTGCACGAGCGACGCGACCGCTGCCTTCGAAGCGATGTAGGCGGCCGCGCCGGTGAACGGGTTGTTGGTCGCGGCCGCCGAGATGCACACCACGGAGCCGCCACCACCGCGGATCAGATGCGGCAGCGCCGCCTGCGTCACCGCGTAGGTGGTGCGCAGATTGAGGTCGATCTGGGAATCGAGCACCTCGACCGGAGCCTCGTGGACGCGCGGACCGGACACGAAGCCACCGACCAGGTTGACCACACCGAACAGCGGGGCATCGGGATCGGCGGCGGCGAGGTCGACGGCCGCTTCGAGTTGCGCCTCGTCGGACAGGTCGGCCTCGATGAGGTGCAGGTTCGGGTGTTCGGGGACGCGGTCGAGCTCCTCCTTGACGAGCCACGGCACGACGACCCGCCAGCCCGCCGCCAGCAGATGCGCGGTCACTGCGGAACCCAGGCCGCCGGTGCCACCGGTGATCAGTGTGGTGCGTGTCATAGTCGGCAGATTAGGGCATGGCAAGTCACAGTCGCGCGGCGGGTTCCGGCAGGTGGGCAGTGCGTCGCCCCAGCGGTGCGTGTACTTTCCCGCAACGCGCCTGCCGGTGACGTACGTTCGAGGCCATGAAGGATATCGAGGCCGAACGCATCACTGTCGGCGGATTGTCCGCGTTCTTCGCACGACCGCTCGGACGCAGCCGCGGCGGGATGCTGCTTCTCCCCATGATCACCGGCATCGGCGCGCAGGTCCGCGAATACGCGGAGGACATCGCCGGGGCAGGACTGACCGCGCTCGTGTGGGACCCGTTCCACGGGGTCAGCGACGACGATGCCCCGCGCGAACGCCTCGTCGAACTGATGAACGCCCTCGACGACGAGGAATGCATCGCCGAGATGCGCACCCTGCTCGACCACATGTTCGGCGAACTGGAACTCCAATCGGTCGGCGTGATCGGCTGGTGCCTCGGCGGACGTCTCGCCCTGATCCTCGGCAGCCGCGACGACCGACTCGCGAACGTCGTCGCCTACCACCCGTCGATCCACGACCAGAGGCCCCCGAACCAGACCGTCGATGCCGTCGACAGTGCCGGGCGGATCACCGCCCCGGTGATGGTGCTGCACGCGGGCGCCGACACCGTCATGTCACCGGCCACGTTCGCCCGGTTGCAGACGACCTTGCAGAACCGGGAGTCGGGTGCGACCGTCATGCACGTCTACCCGGGTGCCGAGCACGGTTTCAGCGTGCGCGCCCGGCACACGAACCCGGTCAACGCCGCAGCGTATGCGGTGTCCTGGCCACAGGTTCTCGAGTTCGCGGCCGCGACGACGGCGGGCGACGACCGGGGCAGGTTGCGTCCGTCCGGCTGAGGACGACGATGGAGAGTGCGCACGGCAGGTTCGGTCACACAAGGAAGTGAGACTCGCCTATGAGTTCGGACGTACAGAGTTCGGCAGGACGCAGCGCGGTGGGGGAACCCGACCGTAGCGATGAGGTGACCGCCCTCGAACAGGTGGTCATCCGCATCGCCGGCGACTCCGGCGACGGCATGCAGCTCGCCGGGGACCGGTTCACCGCCGAAGCCGCCGCGTTCGGCAACGACCTGGCCACCCAACCGAACTTCCCAGCGGAGATCCGCGCTCCACAGGGCACGCTGCCCGGTGTCTCCAGCTTCCAGATCCAGATCGCCGAGTACGACGTCCTCACGGCCGGCGACCGTCCGGACGTGCTCGTCGCGATGAACCCGGCCGCGCTGAAATCGAACATCGCGGACCTGCCGGCCGGCGGGATCCTCATCGTCGACATCGACGAGTTCACCAAGCGCAACCTCGCGAAGGTCGGCTACGACACCGACCCGCTCGCGACCCCGGAGTTCGAGCAGTACCAGGTGCATGCGATCCCGATGACGTCGCTGACCGTCGGTGCCGTGGAACCGGCAGGTCTCGGACGGAAGGACTCGCAGCGGTCGAAGAACATGTTCGCGCTCGGCGTGCTGTCGTGGATGTACGGACGGCCGATCGCCGCGGTGGAGGAATTCCTCGACCGGAAGTTCGCGGCCCGGCCCGACGTCGCGCAGGCGAACATCCTGGCCTTGCGCGCCGGCTGGAACTACGGGGAAACCACCGAATCGTTCGCCTCGCGATTCGAGATCGCGCCGGCGGCCCTGCCGTCCGGGACCTATAGGCAGATCACCGGCAACACCGCGCTCGCGTACGGGCTGGTCGCGGCCGGGCGGTCGGCCGGGATGGACGTCTTCCTCGGCACCTACCCGATCACCCCGGCCTCGGACATCTTGCACGAGCTGAGCAAACTCAAGCACTTCGGCGTGGTCACCTTCCAGGCGGAGGACGAGATCGCCGGGATCGGCGCCGCGCTCGGCGCCTCCTACGGCGGTGCGCTCGGCGTCACCAGCACATCCGGTCCCGGTGTCGCCCTGAAATCCGAGGCGATCGGCCTGGCCGTGATGACGGAACTGCCGCTGATCGTCGTCGACGTCCAGCGCGGCGGCCCGTCGACGGGCCTGCCCACCAAGACCGAACAGGCCGACCTGCTGCAGGCCATGTTCGGCCGCAACGGCGAATCCCCGGTCGCGATCGTCGCGCCGCAGTCCCCGGCCGACTGTTTCGACGCGGCGCTCGAGGCCGCGCGGATCGCCGTCACCTACCGCACCCCGGTGATGCTGCTGTCCGACGGCGCAATCGCCAACGGTTCCGAACCGTGGCGGATCCCCGACGTCGCGACGCTGCCCGCCATCGAACCGGACCTCGCGCGTGCGAACGGCGAGGGCGGCCACCTGCCGTATGCGCGGGACCCGGACACCCTGGCCCGGGACTGGGCGATCCCGGGGACGGCCGGTCTCGAACACCGCATCGGCGGGCTCGAGAAGGCGAACGGCACCGGCGACATCTCGTACCACCACACCAACCACGAACTCATGACGCGGGTACGCGCGGCCCGGATCGCCGGGATCACCGTGCCCGACCTCGACGTGGACGACCCGACCGGTGACGCGACCGTCCTCGTCCTCGGCTGGGGTTCGTCGTACGGGCCGATCGGTGAGGCGGTGCGCCGGATGCGGCGCGGTGGGCACGCGATCGCGCGGGCGCACCTGCGGCATCTGAACCCGATGCCCGCGAATCTCGGTGAGGTTCTCGGCCGGTACCGGCGGGTGCTGGTGCCCGAGATGAACCTCGGCCAGTTGTCGCTGCTGCTGCGCGCGCGGTTCGACGCGGACATCCAGCCCGTGACGAAGGTGTCCGGCATGGCCTTCCGGGCCGACGAACTGCACGACGCGTTGCTCGCGGAGGTCGCGGGCACTCTCGCCGCGACGGAGGACGCGAAGACCCGGGCCGCGGTCGCGGCCGTCGTGAAGAAGGGGGAGCGGGCATGACCGGTGGGATGCGAGTCGGTGCCGACCTCGGGTTGACGGAGCACGCGGGGTTGACGGCGCACGCGCACGTGCCGCACACCGACGAACCGCAGAAGCCCAAGGACTACACGTCTTCGCAGGAGGTGCGGTGGTGCCCCGGGTGCGGTGACTACGTCATCCTCGCGACCGTCCGGTCGGTGCTGCCGCAGTTGGGCATCAAGCGGGAGAACGTCGTGTTCGTCTCGGGCATCGGCTGCTCCTCCCGATTCCCGTACTACCTCGACACGTACGGTGTGCACTCGATCCACGGCCGTGCCCCGACCCTCGCGACCGGCTTGGCGGTGAGCCGGCCGGACCTGTCGGTGTGGGTCGTCACCGGCGACGGCGACAGCCTCTCGATCGGCGGCAACCATCTCATCCACGCCCTCCGCCGTAACGTGAACATGCGAATTCTCATGTTCGACAACAGGATCTACGGGTTGACCAAGGGGCAGTACTCGCCGACCTCGGAGACGGGGAAGGTCACCAAGTCGACGCCGATGGGATCGCTCGACGCACCGTTCAATCCGCTGTCACTGGCCGTCGGCGCCGAGGGCACGTTCGTCGCGCGCGCCCTCGATTCCGACCGGGCGGGTCTGACCGAGGTGCTGCTGGCCGCGGCGCAACACCGCGGCACCGCGTTCGTCCAGATCCTCCAGGACTGCCCGATCTTCAACGACGGCTCGTTCGACGCCCTGCGCAAGGAAGGCGCGGAGCACCGGCTCGTCCCCGTCGTGCACGGCAAGCCCATCGTCTTCGGCATCGACGACCAATGGTGCGTGGTGCGAAGCGGATTCGGCCTGCGGGTGGTACCGACGGCGGAGACCGCACCCGAGGACATCGTCGTCCACGACGCGTACACCGACGACCCCGAATACGCCTACGCGCTGACGCGGCTGTCGACGCACGATCTGACCTACACCGTCACCGGGGTTCTGCGCGCCGTCGCGCGGAACACGTACGACGACGGGGTGCGCGCACAGGTCGCACAGGCGCGGCAGGAGAAGCCCGCGGATCTGCAGGCGCTGCTCAACGGTTCCAATACGTGGTCCGTCTGACCCGGTGTGCCTTTGTGGCGGCTGGGACCGCCACAAAGGCACACCGGTGCGTCAGCGCACTTCGCCGCGGATCACGGTGGCGCGCACGCGATCCGCGTGCGGTGACGCCAGCACTTCGGCGAGAGAGCGATCGAGCAGCACCAGGTCGGCTTCGGCGCCGACACGGATCGTGCGGGCGGGACCGCCGGGGTCGTCCAGCGGTGCCAGGTACCGGTCCAGTGCCTCGCTCGGATCGATACGTTCTGCGGGCCCGACGATCTCGCCGGTCGGGCAGAGCCGGTCCGCGGCGGCGGCGATCACCTCCCACGGGTCGAGCGGGCCGTACGGGGCGTCGCTGGACAACGCCGTCGGGACGTGCCCGTCGATGAGGCTCCGGCACCGATACAGGTCCGGCAGGTCGCGCGGTTCGACGTCGCGCAGGTAGTCGTCGCCGCGGTGCGCCAGGAAACCCGGCTGGGTGACGACGGTCAGGCCGCGCCGCCGCAACTCCGTGACCGACTCCGCCGGGATCAACGCACCGTGCTCGATGCGGTCGCCGGGGACGGTGCCGGCCTCGTCGAGTGCGACGAGCAGGATGAGCAGGGCCTCGCGGGTGACGCAGTGCGCGGCGATCGCGCGGCCGGCCGTGTGCACGCGACGGATCGTCGCGACGAGGTCGTCGAGTTCGGGCAGGCCGGAGTCCGCGAGCACGATCTTGTAGGGCCCTGAGCTCAGGGAGTATGTGCACCAAGATGATTCGTGGTGGAGCGGTACCCCGAGCAGGCGCATCCGCTGGGGCACGATCCCGCGGAGGTGGGCGTCGACCAGCGCGTCCAGCGAACTCTCCGACAGATCGGGGGTGGCGTCGGTGATCCCCGTGATCCCGAATCTCGTCAGGTCGGCGCCGACCGCGTCCAAGGGCGGTGGCACGGTCGCGGGCAGTCGGTCGCGCAACCAGTCGTCCGCGCGCCACACCCGGCCGGTGGGCCGCCCCCGTTCGTCGCGTTCCACCCCCGGATGATCCGCCTCGTCGAGTCGGACCTGTGCGGCGGCGGCCGTGTTCAGCACCCACATCGCGCCGCTGCGGTGCTGGATCCGCACCGGCCGGGTGGCGTGGATCCGGTCCAGGCCCGCCGAGTCCAGCAGTCCGGCCACCGACTCGATGTAGCCGACGCCGCGGATCCAGTCGTCGCCCGGCGCGGCGGCGAGCGCATCTGCGAGGTCGCCTGATGAGCGCACGTGCGGCGGACCGCACCGTACCGACATCCGCTGTGCGGCAGCGGCATGCAGATGCAGATGGTGATCGTGCAGGCCGGGAATCAGGGCACCGCCGTGACCCTCGAGCACCTCGGCAGCGCCGGGTACGTCGAGCCCGGAACCGACCGCGACGATCACCCCGGCCCGGACCAGCACGTCGACACCGGGCCGTCCCGCGACCTCGACGTCGCGGACCAGCAGCGTCTTCATCGCCGGATCTTCAACTCGGACAGCACCTTGTCGGTGTCACGTCCCGATTCCGGCGCGAGACCCGACGGTGTGCGCAGTGCCGGATCGGCGACCGCGACGGCGCCGTTCGCGGTGTCCACCCACCAGCGCTCTCCGGACCGATATGTCTGCGGCACAACGGAATCGGAGTCGATGAGCGTGGCGGCGACGACCGCGGACATCGCAACATCCCACAGGTGCCCGCCACCCCCACTCGGTGCCGACATCGCGAGCGCGGCCGCGGTCAGTCCGGTCAGGGGATCGGCGATCGCGTCACCGACGAACACCGGTGTGCCACGGTCGTATCCGACCAGTCCCGCGGACGCGGCGACGTCGTCCCCGAAACCGACGCGGTTGCTGCCGCGCCCGTGCGCGGTGATCGACACCCAGGTTCCCCCGTCGGCGACGAACGCGTCCGCGTCGAGCCCGAATCCGGCGAGCGCGCGCGGCCGGGACGCTTCGATCACGATGTCCGCCGCCGCGACCAGACTGCGCAGCGCGTCGCGTTCGCCGGGCACGTTCGGATCGAGCACCACCGACTCGTGGCCGGCGTGCAGCAGCCGGTAGAAGTCGGGATTGCCGCGCCGCGCGCCGTCGGGCCGCCACGGGGTCTCCACCTTCACCACGCGCGCGCCGGCCAACCCCAGCAGATGCGAGCACAGCGGCCCCGCCCACAGAGCACTGAAGTCGACGACGAGCAGACCCTCGACCGATCGCGGCGCGGCCGGCACCGGGGGAACCGCGACCGGTGCGGCAACCGGCGCGGCGGCGACGCCCAGAAGTTCGGCGCGTTCGGCC
>NZ_JBMBTE010000015.1:0-66989 GCF_048897285.1 Rhodococcus sp. O3 | reverse complement strand
GAACTGCTCCCGGTCGAGAAGAACCTGCTGCGCGACGGCCCTCGGCTGCAGGCAGCGCTCGGTCAGCTCGAAGGGCTGTGGGCGGACGCGACGCGGAGTCTCGGCGCATCGGGCGAGGAGCGGGTGCGGGCACGGCAGGCGGCGGCGATCACCGCAGTCGGCCGCTGGATCTACCATTCCGCGTTGGCCCGCACCGAAACCCGCGGCATGAGCAAGCGCGCCGATCATCCCCACCTCGACCCCGCCCAGCATCACCACGTGCTGACGGGCGGGCTCGACACGGTATGGACGCGAACCGCTGCGGTCCGGAACTCGCTGCTGGTGGCGTCATGATCGAACTGCTCATCGCCGATGCCTGCATCGGCTGCGACAGGTGCGTCGACGCATGCCCGACCAACGTGTTCGAGCGCACCGCCACCGGGATTCCGGTCATCGCCCGGCAGAGCGACTGCCAGACTTGCTTCATGTGCGAGGCCTACTGCCCGACCGACGCGCTGTACGTGCATCCGCAGGCGACGCCGGTGTCCGAGGGGGACTTGGACGCCGAACACATCGGCCGGTACCGGGCCGAACTGGGATGGGGCAACGGTCGCGTCCCCGGTGCTCGTCGGGCGGTGGGTCCGAAACTGCCGCACGGGCCGTTGCCGCCGAGGCTTCCCGCCGCGGTCCTCGGTGATTCGGCATGACCGAGCAGCGCGTCGCGGTGCTCGGCGCCGGAGGTCGCGCGGGCAGTGCCGTTGTGAGAAGGATCCTGGCCGAAGGTCATTCGGTGACCGCGCTGGTGCGGTCGAGCGCGCGGCACGCGTGGTTGGCCGAGCGTGGGGTCACCGTCGTTGAAGGAGACGCCACCGATTCGGCCGATGTGGCACGCGCGCTCGCCGATGCGGATGCGGTCGTCAACGCCGTGACACCGTTCTCGGCGCCGCCCCCGTCGTTCGACGGATTCGACGAGACGTTCTACGAGCGGGTGCTGGGCGCGGTCCTGGCCGGTCGACGCTCACCCGACGTGCGGATCGTGACCGTGGGATTGTTCGCGAACCTGCAGTTGCCGGACGGTCGCGAGGTGTCGGATGTCGCCGATCTCTTTCCACCGGCGCTGCTTCCGTTCGCCCGCGCCCACGCGGGTGAGCGCACGGTTCTGTCGCAGGCGGATCCGGCGCCGGACTGGCTGATCGTCACCCCACCCGCGGGTCTGTCACCCGACGCGGCCGACGCGTCGGGGTACGCGCTGACCGAGGTCGTCGGCCCGGAAGCGCTGGGCGCGGTGCTGTCGTACGAGACGCTCGCGGCCGCTGTGGTCGACGAGATCGTCAGGCCCACGGTTCGGCACCGTCAGGTGCTGGTCGTGCCGGCGACCTGACTCCACCAAGCCTGCATCATCGATGGTTGCCGGCCGGAGAAGGCGCCGAAGCGCACCGTCTCCGGCCGGCAACGCTGTCATACGTGGTCGTCGCCCCACGGGATCGGTAGGCCGAGGTTGCCGCGCAGGGTTGTCGACTCGTACTCCCGCCGGAAGATGCCGCGGCGCTGCAATTCCGGAACCAGTTGGTCGACGATCAGCTCGAGACCGCTCGGGAAGTAGTCGGCGTTGAGGTTGAAACCGTCGGCACCGCGCCCGCGGAACCACTCCTCGATGGAATCCGCGACTTGCTCGGGTGTTCCGACGAGGACCCGGTGCCCGTTCGGATTGCGCGCGAGCAGTTCCCGGACCGTCAACTCTTCCCGCCGCGCGAGATCGAGGATCGCATTCGCGAACCCCTGACTCACCCCGGCCCGAGCAGAAACGTCCTCGATCTTGTCCCACGGCAACGCAGCATCGAGTGCCAGGTCGCCCGGGTCCAGACCGAGTGTCCTGCTGAGCGATTCGAGTTCCTCCTCGAATCCGGCGATCTCGTCGAGCCGGTTCTTCCGTTCGCGCGCCTCCTTCTCGGTGCTGCCCAGAACGGGGAACAAGCCGGGGAGGATGAGGATGTCGTCCGGTGAACGACCGTGACCGGCGGCCTTCGACTTGACCGTCCGATAGAAGTCCTGCGCTGCGGCCAGCGTGTGATTGACGGTGAAGACCGCGTCCGCGTGCCGGGCCGCGAGTTCGATGCCCTGCGGCGAACCGCCCGCCTGAAGGAGGACGGGTCGGCCCTGCGGTGAGCGCGGAACGTTGAGTGCCCCGCGAACCCGGAAGTGCTCGCCCTCGAAATCGATCGGGTGAATGCGTGCGGCGTCGGCGAACTTCCCGGAACTCTGATCGGCGACCAGCGCATCACGTTCCCAGGAGTTCCACAGCGCCTTGACGACTCGGACCGATTCCTCGGCGCGACCGTAGCGGACGTCGTGGTCGGGCACGGCGTCGAGTCCGAACAGCCTCGCGGAGGAGAGCGCGCGGGTCGCGACGACATTCCATGCCACACGCCCACCGGACGCGTAGTCGAGGGAGGCGATCTTGCGTGCGATGTTGTACGGGTGATCGAAACTCGACGACACGGTCGCGACCAGGCCGATGTGCTCGGTCGCCCGCGCGACCGCGGTGAGCGGAACGATCGGGTCGAGTGCCTGCCACGGTCGCGTGATGTTCGGCGCGGAGTAGTCGAAGCCGTCGGAGAAGAACACGGCGTCGAGGCGGCCGCGTTCGGCGAGCCGCCCGATCTCCTCGTAGTAGCCCAGATCGAGGAACGAGAGCGGATCGTTCTGTACGCGCCACGAGGCCGGGTGCCGGCCGCTGTTGTTGACGTTGATGTTGAGATGCAGCCTGCGTTCGGTCACCGGGCGCTCCCGTAGAAGCCGACCGGATCGTCCGCGGCGTTCTCGAGGTCCGCGAGCGGAAGCAACGGCCGCGCGAGGCTCCAGGCGTCTGCGACTTCCTCGTCGATCAGCCACTTGCCGAGCGAATACGGCTTCCAGCGGACCGCATCGTGCAGGGTGTGGGTGCGGGCATCGCGCCAGTAACGGTCCAGGCCGAACGCCGGCTTGGTCGAACTCGAGCCACCGACGTCGAACAGGTCGGACGTCACGCTCAGTGCGGTGCGGGTGCTGAGCACCTTCGCCTGGACCACTTCGTAGAACACGTCGATGACAGTGCTCAAGACGGTGTCGGGACCGAGGGAGTCCAGCCGCTGTGCCGCGGATTCGACGAGCCGTCGCGCGGCGGTCGTCGCGATCCGCAGTTCGCCGAGGTGCGCGACGCCCAGCACGTCGTCGCGGAATTCGGCGGCACCGCTTCCGCGTCCGCCGTGGACTCGCCGAGCGAGTGCCAGCGCCTCGTACAGCGCGCCCTCCGCGAGGCCGGTGTCGATCGCCGCGTGGATCAGCTGGGAGAGCGCCGAGATGCGATAGGTCGTCGCCGGATCCGACGAGCGGGGGAGGAGCTGGATCGGTTGCACCTCGACATCGTCGAACTCCGCGGAACCCGAACCGGTCGTCCTCTGACCGAAGCTGTCCCAGTCGTCGTGGATGACGACGCCCTTGTCGCCGGGCCGCACCACGACCGTCTCCTGCCCGCCTGCCTCGTTGCGGGCCTGGACCGCGATGAAGTTGCCGAAGAGCGAGCCGGTCGCGTAGACCTTCCGTCCGGACAGGTACAGACTGCCGTCGCGCTCGACGACCGTGGTGTGCGCTTCACCCGGCCGGCGCTCGCCCGGTTCTGCGGTCGCGTTACCGAAGATCGCCCCGCTGCCGAGTTCGCGCAGGTAGAACTCGCGCTGCTCGGGTGACCCGGACAGCAACAGCCGTTCGACGGTCGCGAAATGGTTCTGCGGAACCTGGCCGAGGCTCCCGTCCACGGAGGACACCGCGATGATCGCCTGGATCAGGGTCCGGCGGTCGAACCCCAGCCCGCCGAACTCGACGGGCACGTTCAATGCCCAGAACTTGATGTTGCGCAGTTGCTCGGCCTCGTCGAAGGGGTAGCGGCGTTCCCTGTCCCGCGACGGTGCCTCGTCGCGGAAGGTTGCGACGAGTGCCCGGAGTTCCTCGAGGAACCGTGCGGATGCTTCTTCGCCGGTCGCTCCCGTCACCGTTGCACTTGCGGCCACGCGGGGGTCCGCCTGTGCCGCGGTCACGACGCGATCTCCGCGAAGGCGAAGTGCGGATCGCCGCTGGTCGTCTCCAGCAGCGCGAGTTCCCACTCGAAATACTCGGCGTACCAGCGGTCCCGCTCGGGACCGAACGGGGGCGGTCCGGTGCGGTCGGCGATCTCACCGGCGTAGTGCGGATCATCGGTTGTGAGTGTTTCCGCGGCGTCGATTCCGCCGGCCAGGACTACTACGGACGCCGGCACTTCGGAGACGACGTGTTCCGGCGAGTACCGGTCGTTCCCGACGAGCACGAGTGTCGCGTCCGGTGCCTTCTCGGCGATCTGGGTGAGTTGCTCGCGGCGGGCGTGTACCGAGCCCGGGATGTGTCCGGCGGCATAGTCGGCGGAGGGCCGCAGGTCCACGACAAGATGGTCGGTGCCGTCGGTTCGCCACTGCTCGAGCTCGGACCGGTCCACGTGCTGCGCGTCCGGAAGAGGGAGCGCACGACGCGGATGATCGAGTACCGCGTCCTCGGTGTACGCGACAACCGACAAGGGGCCGGTGTGCAGGTATCGCAGCCACTGAACGGTGCTCGCGGCCCGCACGAAGTCCTGATCGTCGACGAGGACGACGTGGGCGTTCGGGACGGCGATGTGGTTGTCGACCTGCTGCACCAGCTGTCCGCCCGGCGCGGACACGCTGACCTCGAAATGGCCGGCCGCGAACTCTGCGGGCGTGCGAACGTCGAAGACATAGGTGGTCGTGGACGCATCGGCCAGGCGTTCCTGGACGGCGTCGGGAGAGAGGACCTGCACACCGGCCTTGTCGAAGGTGGCACGCACCCATGCGGCGAGCTCGTCCGAGACGTCCTGCGGTGCCGGAAGTGCCTGCTCGTCACCGAAGGCGAGAGAACGCCCGGACTGCTCCCACGCGGGGGTGCCGTTGTAGAGGGAGAAGACCTGGTTGGCGATGCCCGTGTTGATCAGGGACTGGGCGCCCACGATGCCGCGCGTGCGCCCTGCGCAGTTGATGACGACCTTGGTGTCGGGACTTTTCACGACACTGCCTGCACGATAAGCGATCTCGGCTCCGCCGCCGGTGTCGTATCCACCCGGAATGTGGTGGTGCAGGTACTCGGTCGTCGGTCGGCTGTCGAGAATGACGACGTCGTCGCCCTGCTCGATCCAGCCCTGCACGGTCGTGCTGTCGACGGTGGGAGTGGAGAACTCGTGTTCGATCCACTCGCCCAGGGTCTTGCTGCGCACGTTCGTGCCCGTGTAGAGGCGACCACCGGCGTTCGTCCATCCGGTGAGACCGTCCTCGAGCACCCGGACGTCGCTGTAGCCGAGAGATTCGAGCAGGTCGGCAGCGGGTCCGTCGGTATCCGGCTCGCCGGCCAGTACCACGGTGGTGGCAGTGCCGGGAACCAGATCGACGATGCGCTGCTCGATCTCGTGGAACGGCAGAGACGCGCTGACCGCGATATGGCCCTTGCTGCGTTCCAACGGAGTGCGCACGTCCAGTACGGCGACGGCCGGGGCGCGATCGGACACGAGCTCGAGTAGGTCTTTCCCGGAGATGTATGTGGTCATCGGTTTCCTGTGAAGAGGCGGTTGGCGCTTCGTCTCGGACGAGCGAAGAAACGAAAGGAGGCTGCGCGCAAGGTGAGCGCAGACGACAGAATCTCGCGTCCGCGGGTTCCCCGACAGGGTTGTGCTCAGTCTGGTTCGGATACGTGTCGATGCGCGGAAAAGTCCATCTCCCATCCTGATTCAGGGTGATCGGAACTCTCGGTGAACCTCGGCGCTCGACCTAGCCTCGATCACGGGTGCCGTTGCGGCCCCGCGACTGCGACCCCGAGGAAGGTGCTGGACCGATCATGTCCACATTGATTCTGAATTCGGTGATTCGTGCGATCGGATTCACGCAAGGCGGCTGGCGGCACCCGTCGGCGAAGCCCGAGGGGGCTCTCGACCTCGACTACTACCGTGAGTACGCGGCACTGTCCGAGCGGGGACTGTTCGACGGATTGTTCGTTGCGAACACCCCGGCGGTCCCGGACAACGACTGGGCCTATCTCTTCTCACCCCTCGAACCGGTCTCGCTGTTGTCCGCGCTCGCACCGTCGACATCGCACATCGGTCTCATCGCCACCGTGTCGTCGACGTTCACACACCCGTACAACATCGCCCGGCAGATCGCCACGCTCGACCATCTCAGTGGCGGGCGAGCGGGAGTCAACATCGTCACCACCGGATCGGAATCGGCGGGACGGAACTTCGGATTCGATGCGCTGCCACCCCACGCGGATCGGTACGAACAGGCCGACGAGTACATCGACGTCCTGCTCCGGCTGTGGGACAGCTGGGGCGACGACGCGATCGTCCTCGACAAGGCCGCAGGCGTACAGGTGAACACGGCGTCGGTGGTGCCCATCGACCATCGCGGCACGCATTTCGCCGTGAAAGGCCCGCTGGACACGCCGCGTTCACCACACGGTCGCCCGCTGTTGTTCCAGTCCGGTGCCTCGGACCGGGGCAGACAGCTGGCCGCCAAGTATGCCGACGCCGTCTACTCGGTCGCGCAGGACATCCGGCAGGCACGGGACTTCCGCAGTTCACTCCACGCTCTTCAGCGCGGTGGAACCTCGTCGAGGCCGCCGGTGAGGGTCCTGCCCGGTCTCATC
The DNA here is from genome assembly GCF_048897285.1 of Rhodococcus sp. O3. Taxonomy (NCBI): domain Bacteria; kingdom Bacillati; phylum Actinomycetota; class Actinomycetes; order Mycobacteriales; family Nocardiaceae; genus Rhodococcus; species Rhodococcus sp. O3. The sequence goes on along the minus strand of NZ_JBMBTE010000015.1, from coordinate 60,296 downwards.
CCGATCGTCGGCAGTACGCAGCGGGAGGCCGAGCGACTGCACGAGGAGATCAGTTCGCTCAATCCACCGGAGCGCGGAATCGCGGCCCTCGAACAGCGCCTGGGCATCGACCTCGGCGGAATCGAACTCGACTCGCCGTTCCCGGTCGATCGGCTTCCGGATCTGTCCGAGGTCGAGGGGAGCATCAGTTCGCACGAGTCGATCCGGCGGTTCGTGACCGGGCCCCAGGTCACCCTCCGTCATGTTCTGCGAGTGACCGACGCGGGCAACAGCCACCTGCGATTCGTGGGATCCCCGGAGTTCGTGGCCGATCGGATCGAGGAGTGGTTCACCACCGGCGCGGCGGACGGTTTCAACATCAACCCGGCGATCACGCCGTCGGGTCTCGTGGACTTCGTCGAACACGTGGTGCCGTTGCTGCAGGAGAAGGGCATCTACAAGCGCGCCTACGAGGGTGCGGCGCTGCGCGCCGCGTTCGCCTGAGCGCTCCACGTCGCTTTCGGTGGAGAGTTTCGGCCAGGGCGAAGTAATTCATTGAGGCCCGGGACCAAGGGCCCTACCGTCTGTCGGGAATGCGGACGGCCGTCGAGTCTCGCACGGATCGGCTGGCGCCGATTTCGAAAGTCAGCAACACAGTGAGGAATTCATGTCACGCGTAAAGAAGCTGGTCGCCGGCCTGATTGCGGCGGGCGTACTGGCAGGATGCTCGCAAGGTGGACAGTCGGCCTCGACGGGACCGTCCGGTGAACCGCAGCAGGGCGGAACGGTCGTCTACTCCGACGTCATGTACGTGACGGACGCCCTCAGCGGCTTCTACTCGACCGGCAACCTGTTCCTGCAGATCGTGGACCGTCTGGTCTACACCGATCCGAGGAACGGTGAGATCACACCATGGCTGGCCGAGAGTTTCTCCCGGAACGAGGACGCCACCGTGTACACATTTACGATCCGGGACGGTGTGACCTTCAGCGACGGAACTCCGCTGACGGCCGACATAGTCAAGGCGAACCTCGATCAGGTCGGAAAGGGCGACCCCGACAAGAAGATTCCCGCGTTCACGGACCTCGTCGGCTACGACCGCTCCGAGGTTTCCGGTAACACGGTGACCGTGTACCTGTCCGCACCCAACACGAACTTCTACCGGGTCGTGGCCGGTCACCGCGCCGGAATCCGTGCGGCGTCGACGCTCGCGCTCGACTACGAGGGCCAGGCCAAGATCGAGAACGTCGTCGGTTCGGGCGCTTTCGTCTACGAATCCCACGTGCCCGACCAGAAGGTCGTGCTGACCCGGCGCGACGACTACGCGTGGCCGCCCGCAGTGTCCCCGAACCAGGGGCCGGCGTACCTCGACAAGATCGAGATCCGTGCGATCGGCGAGCCGGGACTGCGTGCCGGGGCGGTGCAGTCCGGACAGGTCGACGTCGCGCGCGGAATCCAGCCGACCGACGAAGCGGGGCTCGCCGCCGCGGGTAAGCAGGTCATTCCCGTTTCGGCCCCATTGCTGACCTCCAACATCGCCGCTGTCCGCATCGGCAACGAGGACGTGAGCGATGTGCGCGTGCGCCGGGCCCTCCAACTGGGCATCGACCGCGACGCCCTCGTGGCCACCGTTCTGTCCGACAGCTACCGGGCAGCGGATTCGGTTCTGAACCACGACGATCCCGCGTTCGTCGACCTCGGCGACAAGATCGAGTACAACCCCGACGAGGCTGCACGGCTGCTCGACGAGGCCGGCTGGAAGGTCGGGCCCGACGGCATCCGCGAGAAGGACGGCAGGCCGCTCGAGCTGAGTGTGTCCGCGTCGGTGCAGAGCGTGGTGATCAAGCCGGCATTCGAGTTCATCGAGTCGCAGTGGCGCGACCTCGGTATCAAGCTCGTCAACAACGCAGGCGACACCACCGCCTACAACATCGCCGTCGCCGACCCGAGCAAGCCGCTCCTGGGGACCAGGACGTACTACAACGTGGGCCTTGCATTGCTGTTCGGGCGCGACAAGAACACGCTGACGTTCGCCGCGGACGACGAGCTCATCGCGCTGTCCGGTCAGGAACTGTCCGCGACCGATCCGCAGAAGCGCAACGACGTTCTGGCGCAGGTGCAGCAGCAGGTCGTCGACAAGCACCTGGCGCTGGTGCTGTGGGACGAGGTGCAGGTGCACTCCGCCTCGCCGGACGTGCACATCGAGTTCACGAACCTGACCGAGCCGCTCTTCCAGAGTGCCTGGAAGTCCTCGCAGGCGGAGGGATAGATGACGAAGCCGAGGCGCGCGCGATGACGCGATACGTGCTCTCCAGGATCGGGCAGTCGCTGCTGGTGCTGCTGCTCGCGTACACCGTCGTGTTCTGGGGTGTGAGTATCCTCCCGTCCGATCCCGCCACGATCTTCGTGGCGAAGGGGGAAGGATACTTCAACCCGGAAGTCGTCGAGCAGGTCAAGCAGTTCTACGGTTACGACAAGCCTTTGCTCGCACAGTATTTCGGGCAGCTCGTGCAGCTGGCGAGCGGCAACTTCGGCTTCTCGCTGTCGAGTGGGCAAGCGGTCACCGATCGCATCGCCGACGTCGTCGGCGAGACGTTGAAGCTTGCCGGGACCGCAACCGTGTTCGCGATCGTCATCTCGGTCGGCATCGTCCTGCTGGCGACGACCAGCCGTTTCGAGCGACTGCGCAAGGCGGTGCGCAACATCCCGCCGCTGTTCAGCTCGGTACCGACCTTCTGGCTCGGCCTGGTGATCCTGCAGATCTTCTCGGTGCAACTCGGGTTGTTCTCGCTCTTCCCGGACGGTTCGGTGGCGTCGTTCGTCATACCGGCGCTGGTGCTCGCGGTCCCGATCTCGGCGCCGATCGCGCAGGTCCTGCTGAAGAATGCCGAAGCGACCATGCGGCTTCCCCACGTCGCCACGGCGCGTGCGAAGGGAGGAACACCCGGCTGGGTCATCCGCAAGCACGTGCTCAAGAACGCGGCCGGACCGGCTCTCACCGTCACCGCAACCACCGTCGGTGCCCTCCTGGGCGGATCGGTGGTCACCGAGACCGTCTTCTCGCGGGCCGGCCTCGGCTCGGTTCTGATGGACGCTGTTGCAACACAGGATATCTCCCTCATTCAGGGACTCGTCCTGCTCACAACGGTCGCCATCGTCGCGATCAACCTCGCCGTCGACCTGATCTATCCGATCCTCGATCCACGAGTAACCAGGACCCAGAGCAAGGGTTTCAGCACTCGCCTAGGCAGGTTCCAATGAGTGAATCGACATCGGAGCGGATCGTCGTCGATCCCGAAGTCTCCGAAGACCGTGCAGGGGTGCTCGGCGTCGTGCGCGGTCTTCCGTTGCCGGTGCTGCTCTCCGCGTCGTTACTCGTCGTCGTGGTGCTCTGGACGCTGGTGCCCGGGTTGTTCACCTCGTTCGACCCGCTCACCGGCAACCATGTGGACAAGTTCCAGCCGCCGAGCTGGGAACACTGGTTCGGTACCGACCACCTCGGACGCGACGTCCTCACCCGCGTCGTGCACGGCACATCGCAGACCGTCCTGACGGCCGGTATCGCCGTCGCAGTCGGCCTGGTGATCGGCAGCGTCATCGGGATCCTCGCCGGGGTGTCCGGACCGGTCGTCGACGCCGTCGGTATGCGCATCAGCGACGTGCTGCTGGCTCTGCCGGGCTTCCTGGTGTCGATCTGGATCGTCACCGCGTACGGGGCGGGACGGCTGTCCGTCGGAATCGGTGTGGGTATCGGCTCGATCGCGATCTTCGCGCGGGTGTTCCGGGCGGAGGTGCTCCGGGTGCGCGCACTCGACTACGTCGAAGCGGCGTTCCTGTCCGGGGCGAGCCGATGGGCGGTGATCCGCAAGCACATTCTGCCGAACGCCGTGGGAGCGGTGGTCGCGCTCGCGGTCATCGACCTGAGTGCCGCCATCCTGGCGATCGCGGCGCTCGGCTATCTCGGATACAGCGCCCCGCCGCCGACTCCGGAGTGGGGCCTGCTCGTGGCCGAAGGACGCAACTACATCGCCACCGCGTGGTGGCTGACAACGCTGCCGGGCATCGTGATCCTGCTGGTGATCATCGCGCTCGGTGTGGTCAGCAGGCGGTTGCTCGCGGCCAACAGAATCTGACCACGGATCCAACCACGGGAGCCAGAATCCACATGTCCGAACCGCTACTCGACATCGAAGATCTCGTCGTCACCTACGGTGCCGGCGACACCGCCAAGGTCGCACTCGACCACGTGAGCCTGAGACTGGAGAAGGGGCAGTTCACCGCCGTTGTCGGCGAATCGGGCTCGGGTAAGACGACCTTGGCGAACGTGGTGGTCGGTCTGCTTCCCGAGTCGGCGCACACGCATGCGACCACCGCGGTCCTCGACGGACACGGCATCCTGGGGCTGTCCGAACGGCAGTGGAGCGGGTTGCGCGGCAGCACGGTCGGTTTGGTACCGCAGGATCCGGGGGCGTCCCTGAATCCGGTGCGTACGATCGGAGCGCAGCTCGCCGAGGTGTTCGAACTCCGGAATCTGAAGCTGAGCCGCAGCGAGGTACGTCGCCGCAGCATCGAGTTGCTGGAGCAGGTCGAGATCGACAACCCGGAACGACGGCTCCGTCAATATCCCGGTGAACTGTCCGGTGGTATGCGGCAACGGGTCCTCATCGCGATCGCGTTCGGCCTCAATCCGAAGCTGCTCGTGGCCGACGAACCGACATCCGCGTTGGATGTCACGGTTCAGAGCCAGGTCCTGCGGGTGCTGGACCGGCTGGTCGCCGAGCACGGCACCACCGTCCTGTTCGTCACCCACGACATCGGCGTGGCGACCGACCACGCGTCGCGCATCGTGGTGATGAGGGACGGTCGGGTCGTCGAGCAGGGCGACGTCGAATCGGTGGTCACCGAGCCCCGGTCGGAGTACACGCGCACATTGATCGGCCGGATCCGGGAGGTCACACCGCCGGCGCCGCTGCCCACCCGCACCGATTCGGACGAGGTCGTCCGGGTATCCGCGATCACCAAGGAATTCCGGGTCAAGGGCCGGATCGTGCACCGGGCCGTCGACGGCGTCGACCTGTCGGTGCGGCGCGGCGAGACCGTCGCCCTGGTCGGCGAGTCCGGGTCGGGCAAGTCGACCACCGCGAAGATGATCATCGGACTGACAACACCGACCGGCGGCACGGTCGAAGTGCTCGGGCGGAACGTCGCCCGGCTCGGGCACCGCGAGCGACGCCACCACTGGCGCGAGGTCCAGTTCGTCTACCAGAACCCCGACTCCGCGCTGGACCCCCGATGGTCGATCCGGCAGATCCTCGACGAGCCGTTGCGCTCCTTCGGGATCGGCGACGCCGCGCTGCGAAAACAGCGGATCGAACAGGCCCTCGGCAGCGTGAACCTACCGGCGGGATCCCTCGACAAGTACGCCGCCGAACTGTCGGGAGGCCAGCGCCAGCGCGTCGCCATCGCGCGGGCACTGGTGGTCCGGCCGGAGATCGTCATTCTGGACGAGCCGCTCTCCGCCCTCGACGTGGTCACACAGGACCAGATCATTGCCCTCCTGATCGATCTGCAGCGCAATCTGGACCTGACGTACCTGTTCATCTCCCACGATCTTACGGTGGTCCGTCAGATCTCGCACAGAGTCGCCGTTCTCCGGTCGGGTCGGCTCGTCGAATTCGGCGACACGCAACGAGTGTTCGACGAACCGTCTTCGGAGTACACGCGCAATCTCATCGACTCCGTTCCGGGACAGCGGTTCCGGAGCTCGCTGCTCGTCGGAGCCTGATCACGGATCGCGCCGTCACCGATACTCGTATCGCGTGCCGCGGAACGGATCTCGTTCCGCGGCAAGCGATATGCTTTCGCGTCCGCCGCTCGGCCGGGACGCTCAGCTCTCGACGAGCAACCGGGTCGTTTCGAGACCGGGTGTGGTGGTTCCGAGACGTCGACGCAGACTGATGTCGTGCCCATTCTCGTTCTCGGGATCCCGGAAGATGCCGAGATCCCGTAGGCGCGGAAGGAGGTCGCGCCGGATCCGTTCGAAACTCGAGCCACCGAGAAGAATGAATCCGTCCGCTGCACCCTCGTCGATCCACTGCGCGATCGTCGCCGCCGCGTGCTCCGCGGTGCCGACGATCTGGAAGTGACCGAACGACGTCGCGTACCGCACGAGGAAGTCGCGCAGGGTGGCGTATTCGCCGGTCTCGATCCACCGGCGGTAGATGAGCGCTCGACTGACGCGCCGGCCCCGCTGCTCGAGTTCTGCCAGGGTGGGGAACCGGTCGAGCGGAATCGGATCGTCGAAGCCGAGGTCCGTGAGGTCCAGTTCCGGAATCTCGTAGCGGATCGCTTCACGTGCACGCTCGAGATCCCGATCGGTCAGTTCGGCGCGGTAGGCCGCTTTCGCATCCGTTTCGGTATCGCCCAGATAGATCCGGATTCCCGGCAGCACCTTCAGGTCGTCCGGGTGCCGCCCGTTGGCGACGACCGCGTCCTTGAGCTTCCTGTAGTAGCTCTGTCCCGACGCGAGATCGGGGCTCGCGACGAAGACGACTTCGGCGGATTCGGCAGCGAACTCGATCCCGATGTCGGATGCCCCGGCCTGCGCGATCACCGGGAACGACTGGGGTGCGGGTGGAAGGTCGAGGGCCTGCCGAACCCGGAAGTTCTCTCCCTCCCAGTCGATGTCCCGGACCCGGTCGGTGTCGACGTAGATCTCCGAGTCCGGGTCTGCGATGATCGCGTCGGGATCCCACGACTTCCACAGCGCCTTGGTGACGCCGAGGAATTCCCGGGCCCTGCGGTACCGGTCGTGCGGGGCGGGAAGGGTGGTGTATCCGTAGTTGACCTCACCGTTGAACGACGTCACGACGTTCCAGCCCGCCCGGCCGCCCGACAGCCGATCGAGCGAGGTGAGTTCCCGGGCCACCGTGTAGGGCTCACTGAACTGCGTGGACAGCGTGATCACGAGACCGATCCGGTCGGTGTGTGCGGCCAGATACGTGGCCAGGGTGAGCGGCTCGAACGAGCGGGGGCCGTCGTACGCGATCTGTGTTCTGTTCAGTCCCGCGAAATCCGCGATGAACACCGCGTCGAAACCCAGGTGTTCCAGCTCGCGTGCGAACTCGGCCCTCGCTCGGTGATTGCCCTCCGATTCGGCCGGCGTCGACGAGAACTTCCATCGGGGAAAGCGATCGGCGAACCGAAATTCGGATGAGACGAAGAAGACGGACGGGTTTCTCTGGGGCACGATGTTCCTTACAGGTAGGTAAATCGCTATACGGCATGCATTTCCGCATTCGCGAGGCGGTATGTCGCAGGCAATGCTCGGACGAGCGTCGATCGAAGAGAAGCGTTTGCCTCCGCCTGAAGGTATTTCACGCAGGTCGTCTCGACGCCGGCGCGACTGCGGCAGAGGCCGGTTCAGAACCATCTCGAGCCTAACGATGGCAGGCGCCGGAATTCGGTGAGAGTTTCGACCGGTGGCCCTGGAGTCCCGGCCACGGCCATCTCTCGGGCCTGGGTACCGGAAATGCATGCGGAGGAGACGATTTCGGTGGGAACACGACCGCTGGTCGGGATCGACATCGACACTGCGGTGTTGTCGGAGTTGTTCGATCCGGCCGGCCCTTTGTCACCCCTCGAGGCGGGGGCACTTCTCGACGCGTCGGCGGTCGACTTCGCCATCCTGGGAGGCGACGTGCTCGATCCGCGGGTCGCGCCGGAGCAGCGGTTCGACGCGAGCGTCGTCGCCGCATTGCTGGCGGCGAACTCCCGCAGGATCGGTCTCGTCGTCGCAGCCGATCCTCGGGTTCATCACCCGTACAACCTCGCGCGGCGGCTCGCGTCGCTCGATCACCTGAGCGGGGGCAGGATCGGCTGGCTGGTGGGCGCCGGAGCATCGAGCGGCCCCGCCGAGGGCGTGGAGAGCCTGCTCGACGACGCGGTGACCGTCGCGCGCAAGCTGTGGGAGAGCTGGCCCGCCGACAGCATCGTCGCCGACCGCGAACGGGCCGTGTTCGTCGAGTCGGAACGCATCACCTTCATCGACCACGAGGGAGTGTTCTCGGTTTCGGGACCGCTCAACGTGCCGGAGCCGCCACAGCGGAAGCTACCGGTGTTCCGGTTCTCGGACACTGCGCCGGACTCGATCGCGGGCGCACCCGATGTCGTGATCGTGCGCGGCACCGACGAGGGCGCCCACCAGCAGATCCTCACGCTGCGTGAGGTCACGTGGAACGGCTCGTGGGACGTCGAGGCACCCGAGCGCGGCGGCGTGGTCGTCAGGATTCGTGACGTGCACGATCTCGAATCCGTTGCGACCGTCGCCGGACCGAGACCGCCCGGGGCCGGAGACACGACGCTCCGTGAGCGCCTCGGTCTGCCTGCGGCCTCTCGCATCCTCAGCGGGCACCGTCGCAGTCTGTTTCCCGTTTCGTAACCCCGAAAATTCGAAGGACATCATGACAACGCAATCCGTCGACCTACGGCCCGGTCCGGCAGACCGACTGTCACCGGGATCCGGTCGTTCACGCAGCGAGATCCTTTCGGTGATTGCCGCCGACGCACGGCGCCGCCGGGACGAGGGTGGTGGCGAACCGCCGCTCGCAGCTCTCGAACTGCTCCGCGAAGAGCGAATCGGCGCGGTGCGGGTTCCGGTGGAACTGGGTGGTGCCGGCTACTCGTTGCGCGATCTGTTCGACCTGATCATCGATCTCGCTGAGGCGGATCCGGACGTGCCGCACATTCTGCGGGTGCACTTCGCCTTCGTCGAGGAACTGTTCCGGGTACCGACCACCGAGAAGAAGCAGCGGTGGCTCGGTGAGGTTCTCGCCGGCTCCTTGTTCGGCGGCGCGAACTCCGAGCTGTCGTCCCGCGCGGTGGGCAAGTACGAGTTCGATACGACGCTCACCCCCGACGGTGACGGATACCGATTGAACGGCACCAAATTCTACAGCACGGGCACCGTGTTCTCCGACTACGTGAGGGTCACCGCAGGAGTGCCGGACGGCACCGTGCTCAGCGCGGTCGTTCCTACTCGTCGCGAGGGCGTCGAGCACCTCGACGACTGGGACGGAATCGGCCAGCGCCATACCGGCAGCGGGACAACGGTCTTCACCGACGTGCGGGTGGCAGAGGACGAAACCTTCCCGTTCCGCCTCGCCGGCGACACGCTGCGCGCACGGCAGTCGTTCCCGCAACTCGTTCTCCACGCCGTCGCAGCGGGCATTCTCCGATCCGTCGCCACCGATGCCGCCGAGCTCGTTCGCAGCCGGCGGCGTAGCTTCGCGTTCGCAACGGTCTCGGAGCCCCGTCACGATCCGCAGCTGCTGGAGATCATCGGCTCGCTGACCGCGACGGCGTTCGCGGCGGAATCGATCGTGCGCGCCGCTGCAGAAGCGCAGGACGAGGCGACCGCCGCTGCGCGGACGACCGGGATCGACCCGGCCCTCGAGGCGCGGGCCTCGATCCTGGCAGCGAAGGCGAAGGTGGCGATCGAGGAACCGGCACTGCGCGCCGCGTCCCGTCTCTTCGATGTGGGCGGTGCCTCCGCCACGCGGCAGTCGGCACACCTCGATCGGCATTGGCGAAACCTGCGCACCCTGTTCGCCCACAATCCGACGGCATACAAGGCGAGGGTCCTCGGTGACCTGTTCGTCAACGACACTCCTCTGCCCGACACCGGGTTCTTCTGAGCCGGAAAGGACATCCGAGATGACTCACTCGAACCGTCGGCTGGTCCTCAACGTCAACGTCCTCGACGTCGGTATTTCCCCGGGTGCCTGGACACTCGGCGTCGCACCGAACGCTTTTCTCGACGCATCCCACTTCGTGCGCATCGCGCAGGCAGCCGAACGGGGAACCCTGGACGGGTTCTTCCTGGCCGACAGCCCGGGATTCTGGGAGAACCCGAAGGTCAAACCCACCCGGGCCCTCGAACCGACCGCGGTCCTGGCAACGGTCGCCGCACACACGACGAACCTCGGATTGATCGGCACGGCATCGACGACCTTCAACGAGCCCTACGAGCTCGCGGAAAGATTCCTCTCGCTGGACGTCGCGAGTGGTGGGCGGGTCGCCTGGAACGTCGTGACGACCTATTCGCCGGTGGTGGGAGCGAACTTCGGGTTGCAGGCGCTCCCGGACCGCGAGGAGCGGTACGCCCGCGCCGCCGAATTCGTCGATGTCGTGACCGAGTTGTGGGAATCGGCTCTGACCGGTGTTCCCGTGAATCACCGCGGTCCCCGATTCGAGGTGTCCGGGCGTCTCGCGGTCGCGCCGTCGGCGCAGGGTTACCCGGCGCTGATCCAGGCGGGCGGATCGCCGGCAGGACGTGAACTCGCCGGACGTAGGGCGCACGGGGTCTTCACCGCGGAACTCACCCTGGCCGCCGGGATCGAGCACTACCGCTACGTCAAGGACGCGGCCGCCCGGGCGGGCCGGGACCCGGACCAGGTCAAGATCCTCCCGGGTCTGATCACCGTGATCGGGTCCACCGAGCGAGAAGCGATCGAACGTCACGAATCCCTGCGCGCGCACGTGCCCGCCGATTTCGGAGCCGAGCGGCTGAGCGGCACCTTGGGCGTCGACGTCACGACCCTGGACTGGGACGAGCCGATTCCGGCGCACGTTCTCGCGGTTCCCGAGGACCTCGACGCTTACCAGGGGTCGCTCGGGTTCCGGGAATCGGTGGTCGGACTCGCGCAGGAGGGCAATCTCTCGATCCGGCAGCTGCTGCGGTCCCTGAACGGCAGCGGAGGTCATCGCGCGATCATCGGCACCCCCGAACAGGTCGCGGACACCATCGAGGAATGGTTCCTCGCAGGAGCCGCAGACGGATTCAATCTGATGCCGGACGCGTTGCCGACCGGGCTGGACGAGTTCGTCGACCACGTCGTGCCGATCCTGCGCCGACGAGGGTTGTTCCGGCACGAGTACTCCGAGAAGACGCTCAGGGGTCGGTTCGGGGCGACGTTGCCGGCATTGCACGCCGTCGGGTAGCCCCGCGGACGCATCAGGGGGACGACAGGTCCGTGTAGGAGCAGACCGCAGGTCCGCGTGGAAAGGGACCAGAGGTCCGTGCCGTTCGGGAACACCGACGGCACGGACCTGTCGTCGTTTCGGACTCGTTTCGAAAGTCTCACGCGGGGAATCCGTCACGGAGATCCGAACTCTACGGGTATGGGACGAAGGGCTCTAGCATTGACGATATTCGGACGGTCCGCCCCGCATGTCGGGTCCTGCGGCCGCCGATTCGTATGTACATCGTCGACCCCGAGATCGGTTGCGAATCAGCAGTAGTCGATCCTCGGAGAGCCGGTGGCCATTCGGAACATCCTTCGGACAGAAAAGGTGATCATGCGCGAGACGCAGGCCGGCGTGTTCGGCAAATTGTGCCGCGGAGCAGCAACATTCGTCGTCACCGGGGTGGTGGCGGCCACCCTTGCCGCATGCGGCGGAGGTGAATCGGCCGTGGTTCAGGACGTGGACGGAAGCGTCTCGGATCCGAATAATCCGGTGTACTTCAAGTGGTCCGAGAACCCGAACAGCCCGTCGCTCGTCAAGATCGCCGACGAGCTGGGATTCTGGGACGAGGCGGGTATCCGGCCGGAGTATCTCGGTCACGTGGACGCCGGTCAGGTTCCGGCCCTGCTCGGAACCGGCGACGTCACCTTCGCCTACTTCATGTTCAACCGGGCGCTCTCGGCTGTCGCCGCCGGAGTGGATCTGAAAGTGATTGCGTCACTGACCTATACCACCGAGGACGAGCCGCACATGGAGTACTTCGTGCGCAAGGACTCGGACCTGAACCAGACGAACCTGAGGCAGCTCGAAGGCAAGACGGTCGGCTTGGCCTCCCTGAAGGGCTGCGCCGAATTCATCCTCAAGGACTACCTCGTCAAGAACGGTGTCGATGTCGACAAGGTCAAGTTCCTGACCCAGTCGGAGAGCCTGCTGCCGCAGTCCCTCGAGCAGGGGCAGATCGACCTCGCGGTGATCCATCCTCCGCTCAACGGTGTCCTCCGGACCAATGATGCGGTGCGGGTCGCCTTCTCGGACTACGACAACTCCGGCAGTGACGGTGGTCTGGCGCCGATCAGCGCGAGTGGAGAGTTCATCCGTCGATACCCAGCCCAGACAAGGGAATTCGTCGAGATCCTCGCCAAGACGGCGAACTGGGTGAATGCGAACCCGGACAAGCAGCAGGAGTTGGTGGCGCGGCTCACGGGACTGTCCGAGGATCAGGTCACCAAGTACTACTACACGAACAATCTGATCCTGGACAAGGAACAGACCGGCTTCTGGTGGGATCTGTCCGAGCGACTCGGGATCCTCACACCGGAGGAGGCCGCTCTCACCCCGGAAGACGTGGCCACCAACGAGTTCAATCCGTACGCACCGTCCGCCGCATTGATCGATTCGCAGTCGAGCAACACCGAAGTGCTGACCGATACCGAGTTCTGACCGGCCCGGTGCCGGTGACGAACGAAGGCAACCAAACGATGAGGAGGCAGCGGTCATGACCCGATCGGTCGTCGATCACCCTGCTGTTGTTCCCGATGCGGCCCGGCCGGTCAAGATTTCGGCCAGGAACCTGCACAAGGAGTTCAAGAATGTCGGCAAGGGCGCCGGCAACGGCGTCACCGAAGTCCTCGACGACTTCGACCTCGAGATACGGGAAGGCGAATTCCTTTCCCTGCTGGGCCCGAGTGGGTGCGGAAAATCGACGTTTCTCAACATCCTCGCCGGACTGGAGACCTTCGAGGGCGGCGAGTTGCTCCTCGACGGCGCTCCCGTCCGCGGCGTGAGCAAGAACATCGGTGTCGTCTTCCAGAATTACGCACTGTTTCCGTGGTTGTCCGTGCGGAAGAACGTCGAAGCAGGTCTGAAGATCCGCGGCGTCCCGGCCGCGCGCAAGCGCGAAATCTCGGAACGGATCCTCACGACCGTCGGGTTGGAGAGCTTTGCCGACCACCTCCCGCATCGGCTCTCCGGTGGCATGCGCCAGCGAGTGGCCATCGCGCGTTCTCTCGCATACGACCCGGACGTTCTGGTTCTGGACGAGCCGTTCGCTGCGCTGGACGCGCAGACCCGCGAGTTCCTGCAAGGAGAACTGTTGCGGATCTGGGAGTCCGGGGCTCGGAAGAAGACCATCCTGTTCGTGACGCACTCGATCGACGAGGCGATCTTCCTGTCCGATCGGATCGCGGTGATGTCCAAGCGTCCCGGCAAGGTGAACGCACTGATCGAGGTCGACCTGCCGCGACCTCGCAACGACGACTCCCGCGCCGCGCCGGAGTTCGGCCGGATCCGTGCCCAGGTCGCGCAGATCCTCAAGGAGGAGGCCCACATTGGTGACCGTTGAGACGCGTCCACGAACCGACGAACGCACCGAGGCGCAGCCGGAGAAGCCGTCCCGTTCGTGGAGCGAGTGGGCCGCCGATTACGACAAGTACGTGTACGGGACGGTCGGAGTCGCACTGTTCCTGTTCGTGTGGTGGTTCGCCAACACGACCGGACTGCTGGATCCGAAGTTCCTCACGCCGCCCCAGAACATCGTCACCGCATTGGTCGACGGGTTCTCCGCGGACGGCAAGCTCGGCCGGCAGGTGCTGCCGAGTCTGCGCCGCGGACTCGCCGGGTTCCTCATCGCGACGGTCCTCGGCATCTTCCTCGGGATTCTCGTGGGTTCGGTCCGGACACTCGACAAGTTGTTCGAGCCGATCCTGAACTTCTTCCGGAATCTCTCGATCCTCGCGCTGTTTCCGGTGTTCTTGCTCTTCTTCGGGATCGGTGAGGAATCCAAGATCGCGATCGTCGCTTGGGCGGCGTTCTGGCCGATCTTCATCAACACCACGAATGCGGTCAAGGGCGTCGAGAAGATTCTCGTCAGCGCCGCGCGGACCCTCGGCGCGGGACGGGTCTACATCTTCACCCGGATCGTGCTTCCCGCTGCGTTCCCCAACATTTTCCCGGGTCTGAGACTGGGCGCATCGCACGCCTTCACCGCGCTGGTGGCCGCCGAATATCTCGGTGCCACCGAAGGTCTGGGCATCTACATCAGATCCGCGCAGGAGGGCTACCAGATCCCTGCGATGTATTCGGGGATCGTGGTGCTGGGCATCATCGGCGTCACCTTGAACCTCGTGCTGGCCGGAATCGAGAAGCGCGTGACCGGATGGCAACTCGGAATCACGAGCCGCTGACCGTGGCCGCTCGTCGGCCGATGACGAATCGACAGACCAGAAGTACGCAAGAACCAGAAGTACGCAGCAGAAGGATGACAGCTCGATGACCGACCTCTCCGACAACCCCGACGACGCAGCGCAGCGATCGCTCCACCTGCTCGGCTACGGTAACGGCGACGCGAACTGGATCGCGCCGCTGGACGATACGGATCACGACGTCGTCGTCGTGGGCGGCGGTCAGAGCGGAGTGGCGATCGCCTACGCGCTGCGCCGCGCCGGCGTGGCCAGGACCTCCGTCGTCGACGCCGGCCGGGACGAGTCCGACCTCGCGTGGCAGTCGCGTGCACGGAATCTCACATTGCGCACTCCCAAGACGGTGTCGGGCCCCGAACTGGGCAACCCGGCCCTGACGTTCCAGGTCTGGTTCGACGCGACCCACGGGGAAGGCGCGTTCGACGGAATCGACCGCATCGCCACGTCGGACTGGGCGGACTACCTCGAATGGTTCCGCCGGCAGGTCGGCATCGAGGTACGGCGCGGCGTCCGGCTGACGGACATCGAGCCTGTCGACGACGGACGGCTGCGTCTGCACCTGGAGAACGACGAGCGCACCTGGACCGAGGACACCCGAAAACTGGTTCTGGCCACCGGGGTCTCGGGAACCGGGGGCCCGTACATTCCCGCCGCAGTGGCGGCCCTGTCGGACCGCGTGTTCGCACATACCGCGGACGAAATCGATTTCGACGCACTGCGCGACAGGTCCGTTGCGGTCCTGGGCGCCGCGGCGTCCGCATACGATGCAGCGGCGACCGCACTCGAGGCCGGAGCGGGCGATGTGCACGTGTACACGCGCCGACCGGAGCTGGTTGTCGCCCCGCTCGGCGGAACACGACCGAACCCGCTGGCGCAGGACGTATTCCACCTGCTCGGCGACGAGGAACGGTGGCGTCAGCGGTGGCGGACCGCCGCGCAGGGGGCCAATGTTCCTCCGGAGTCCGTCGAGCGGGCAGCGGTGTTCGAGAACTACTACCTCCACCTCGACGCAGAGTGGTTGTCGGCGTCCGAGGAGGACGGCCGCGTGATCGTCCACGCCGCGGACGGAACTCGCACCTTCGACTTCGTCATCGCCGGCACCGGCTATCAGCAGGATCCGGCCACCCGGCCGGAGCTGTCGACGATCGCGCCCTATGTCGCGCGATGGGCGGATGCCTATCCGGCACCCGAAGGACTGGAATCGGAGTTGCTCGCGTCGGCGCCGTACCTCGGCAGCGGATACGAGCTGACCGAACGCGAACCGGGTGCGGCGCCGTGGCTGCGCGACATCCACGTCTTCAGCATCGGTGCGGCTGTCAGCTTCGGCCGGCCGGTCGGCGACATCCCGAGCCTGCGCGTCGGCGTGCCGCGGCTGGTGGAGGCGATCACGCGCGATCTGGTGCTCGCCGATCTGCGACGAGCACGCTCGGCTGCCGTCGGGGGACCGGTCGACGATGTTCGGTAGACGCACGAGGCAGTTTGTCGGTCGCCTCACCGTTGTCGCGCTGCTCGGGGGTCTCGGCCTGTCCGGTGCCGCGGGCACGGCTGCGGCGCACGTCCGGGTCGACGACGGCGACCGGCCCACGCAGGGCGGATACGGCCTGGTGCGGCTCATCGTCCCGACCGAGTCGGACACGGCCTCGACGGTGCGGCTGACGATCACCGTTCCCGACGGCGTCGACCTCGTGTCGGCGCGGACACTGCCGATTCCGGGGTGGACCGCGACGATCCTGCGGGAGCCGACCGCGGACGGCGAACGGGTGACGCGCATCGATTGGGAGACGAGCGATCCGGCGTACGGGCTGAAGGGTTCGGAGTTCGGTGTCTTCACCCTCTCCGCGGGACCGTGGCCGGACGACGTCGAATCGGTGGCGCTGCACAGCGAACAGGGATACAGCGACGGGTCCGTGGTCCGGTGGGACGAGGTCGCTCTGGACGCGAGCAGCGAACCCGAGCATCCGGCGCCCGTCGTCACGCTGGCCGCTGCAGGAGCGGGGCACGGGCACGACGGACACGGAGACCGTGTCGATGCTTCGACGGACCCGGCGAGCACCGCGTCGGCGGCAACCGAGCCACAGCTGTGGTTGTGGCGTTCGATCGCCGGTGCCGCGCTGGTGATCGCGGCGGGATCGTCGATCGGAGTGCTTGTGCTGGTGCGCCGGAGTCATGTCCCGAAGCCGTGACCGATCGATGCATCGCGCTGCATGCCTCGGCTTCCTCGTATGGCTCGTGGTGTCGGCATCGACCGTATGGGCAGCGCCGGCCTCCGCGCACGCGAGTGTCGTGTCCAGCTCACCGGGCGACGGATCCCGTGTGGAGGTTTCGCCGGCCTCGCTGTCCTTCGAGCTGAACGAGGTGGTCGGCGTCGTCGAGGATTCGCCGCAGCTGATCGACCACGACGGTGTGCGGCACCCCTTCTCGGCGGTGCGACTGGAGAACAGCGGGCGTCGGCTCGTGCTGGTACCCGCGGACGGGCTCACCGACGGTGCCTACCTTGCGACGGCGCGTGTGCTGTCCGCCGACACGCATGTGGTGTCGCTGTCGATCCGGTTCACGGTGGGATCGGTCACTGGGCTGGGGAACGTGCCCGACGATCCCGGGGCGGATGCGGGCACGGCACAGTTTCTCGGTATTCCGAGCAAGTGGGCGACGTATCTCGGGGTCGCGCTGTCGGCGGGCCTGTTCGTCGTCGCCCGCTGGGTGTGGCCGAACGTGCTCGGTGGCCGCCGGTTCCGATTCGTCTATCGGGTCGGTGCGACGCTTCTGGTTGCCGGCCTGGTGGGCAGGGTCGTTCTGCTGGCCGCGCAACAGTCGGGCGGACTGTCCGGCATCTCCGGATCGGCCGTCGCCGCAGTCGCAAGCAGCCGGCTGGGTATCGCGATCGCGGCCGCGGTGATGCTGAGTCTCGCGTGCGGGATTCGTCCGCCCGGCCGGGGCCGTGGGTCGGATGCGACCGGATACCTGCAGGCCGCGTCCGCGATCGTCGCGGTCACGCTCGGCGGTCACGGCGGTTCGACCGAGCGCTGGCCGGTGTCGTTCCTCGGAACAGGTGTGCACGTATACGCCGGGGCGATCTGGCTCGGAGGTGTCCTCCTGCTCGTGCTGGTGCAGGAGCAGGTGCCTCCGCTGCGGCGGTGGCACGGGTTCGCGGCCGGGCACGTGGCCCTGGTGGCGATCACCGGGATCCTGTTGGCGTTCATCCAGGTCGACCCGGTCGGAGCGCTGATCTCCACCGTCTACGGATCCACCCTGACCGTCAAGGTGTCGGTCGCTGTGCTCACGCTGATCGCCGGCTCTCTCGCGTACCGCAGGTTCAGCGTCGGTTCGGCCGGGGGAACCGAACCGCTGCCGGTCCGGCGGCGCCCGCGGATCCTCGTCGCCGAGGCAGCGCTCGCGATCGTGATTCTCGCCGCGACGTCCGTGCTGACATCTGTCGTGCCGGCCAAGGACAGTTACACCACGAACGTGCGCACTGCGCTGGACTTCGGCGCATCCGAGGTCCTCGACGTCGAGATCGACTCGGTCCGTCGTGGCGCACGGTCACTGACGGTTCGTTACCGACCCGAGGGCGCGACCGGCGGAGCGCCGATGCCGGATGTCGGCGTCGAACTCTCCTCGGCCGAGGCGAACATCGCACGCCTGCCGGTCGAGCTCCGCACGACGATGTCCGCTGACGGTGAACTCGTCTGGGACAGTGACGGTCTCATCGTTCCGGTCGCGGGGCAGTGGAAGGTCACCGTTCGGTTCGAGGGTGGTCGCGGGCCCAAGTTGGCGTCGTTCTACTACGAGGCGTTGTAGGAGGCGCACATGGGAAAATCGGATACCGGTCGCATTCGCGGAACGATTCTCGCGAGCATCACCGCGTTGCTGGTGCTGTCCGGGTGTTCGGACGAAGTGACCGTGACCTACGGCGACGGTACCGCGAGCGGGGACGCACTGACGATCCTGGTGGGCGACGAGGGTTACCGCGACGTCCTGGAGCACGTGTCCGCGCACGGGTTGGCGGACGGCGTCGAGATCGAACTCGTCGACGCCACCGACGACGCGAATCGGCAACTCGCCGAAGGACATGCGGACCTCGTGTATTTCCAGACGCAACCCGCGTTCCTGCAGGACCGGGCGACGAACTCGTTGGACACGTTGAGTGTCGTCTCCGAGGTCAATGTCGCGCCCTACGCGCTGTACTCGGCGAAATGGTCGGGTATCGAAGAGACCGACGACTGGGTGAACGCCGGACTCGTCGAGGACAGGGTCACCGGAACGAATCTGCCGCACGGGGCAACGGTCGCATTGGCCGATACCGTCACCGGATTCGCCCGCGGTCTCTACCTCCTGCAGGAGTCGAATCTGATCACACTGGATCGGGAGTTCGGCGGTCTCGCCGCGCGGGATCTCGCTGTCTCGGAGGCGAACATCCTCGAATCGCAACGTCATCTGTCGATCAGGCGGCTGGACCTGGCGAACTTCGCCGCGGATGCCTACCGCAACTACGACGCCGTTGTACTCGATCCCCGAACCGCGGCCTCGATCGGTCTGATTCCGGAACGGGACGCGCTGAAAGTGGAACCGGGACCGAACAATCCATACGCCCGCGTACTCGTCGCGCCGTCCCGGCTCGCCGGCGACCCGAGAGTATCGGCACTCGGCCGTGCGCTGGAAGGTGAGGAGGTGGCCGACTACCTCGAGCAGAAGTACCGAGGAGCGTACGTCTCCGTACACGTTCCCCGGGACAAGTAGCCGAATCGATTTGCATACAAGAACATCCACCCGAACAACCTCAAGGAGAAACCGAAATGACGAGCACCCTCGATCCTGTGGAAACCCGCCCGGCACCGACCTTCGAACACCCCGTGACGGCCGGATCGCGCGAACTCGACGAACTTCTCGCCTACATCGACGCCGAGGTCGTCGACCGCGACGACGCCCACCGGCACCCGTTCGAGGAATTCGAGGTGATCCGGCAGTCACGGCTCGGCGCACTCCGGCTCCCGGCAGACCAGGGCGGCGGCGGGGCCACGCTCGTCGAACTCTTCCGGACGGTCATCGCTTTCGGCGAGGTGGATCCGAACGTGGCGCACAGCCTCCGCAACCACCTGAACTTCGTCGAGAGCACGCTGCGCCGGGCAGACGGGCCGGACGGGCGCTGGCTCGAAGAGGTCCGGGCCGGAAAGCTGTTCGGCCTGGCGTCGACGGAGCTGAGCCGCAAGCACGCCGGCCGGCGCAACCAGGATTTCGAAACCGCGGTGACCGAGACACCGGACGGGCTTCGGTTGAACGGCACCAAGTTCTACAGCACGGGTAACCTCTACGCGAACTATCTCGTCGTCGCAGCGCAGGGACCCGAGGATGAACCGATCCGTGTGGTGGTTCCCGCCGACCGCGAGGGCGTCGTCCTGGAACGGGACTGGGACGGCATCGGACAGCAGTTCACCGGCAGCGGCACCACCCGGTTCGAGAACGTCGCCGTGGACCGGGAAGACTTCCTCGGCACCGGGACGTACTACGGAGATCTGCCGTACTCGGCCACGTTCCCGCAGCTGTACCTCACCGCTGTGATCGCCGGGATCCTGCGGCGGGTCACCCGCGACGCCGCCGACCTCGTCCGGACCAAGCAGCGCACGTTCTATCACGCCGCTGCGGACAGCCCCGTCGAGGATCCGATCCTGCAGCAGACCGTCGGTGTGCTCGCCAGCCAGGCGTTCGCCGCCGAGGCGCTGGTCGTCGCGGCCGCCGAAGCCCTGTCCGAGGCATACGCCGCACACGGCACCGACGAGGAACAGGAACTTTCGCTGCGAGCCGCGGTCCGTGCAGCGAAGGCCAAGGTCGTGGTGGACGAGATCGCCCTGCGGGCTGCCGGTGACCTGTTCGATGTCGGCGGTGGCACCGCAGCCCGGCGAAGCTCGCACCTCGACCGGCACTGGCGCAACATCCGTACCCTGGCAGCACACAACCCGCGCACCTACAAGGCAAAGGCCATCGGGGCCCACGAACTGACGGGTGAGCCGTTGCCGACGGGCGCGTTCTTCTGACCGGTCGCCGGGACGCACGGCAGCCGTGCGTCCCGGCCGGAACGCCCGTGTCGAATTCCGCACTCGTGCGGTAGCCTGTCGACGCCCGAACATGCACGAGTGCAGGAGTAGTGCCGTGACGCCCATCGGTGACCCGCAGCCCCGCGTGCTGCGTCCCGTGTGGCACAGCTGGCGTCTGTACGTGGATCTGTGCCGGGTATCTGCGCTTCGCTGTCGTCGCTGACCCGCACCGGTCCACGTTCCCTCACTTCGAAGGTCTCGTCATGTCCTTGTCGTTCCACTGGTTCCTGCCCACTTCCGGCGACAGCCGCTCGATCGTCGGTGGCGGTCACGGCGCCGACCTGCGCGTTTCGGCCGCCGACCGGCCGGCCACCCTCGACTATCTCGGCCAGGTCGCGAGGTCGGCCGAGCAACTCGGATTCGAGGCTGCGCTGACCCCGACCGGCCTGCAGTGCGTCGATGCGTGGATCACCACGTCGATGCTGGTCCCGCTGACGCAGCGACTGAAGTTCCTCGTCGCTTTCCGTCCCGACGCACTCTCGCCCACACTGGCCGCGCAGATGGCCACTGCCTACCAGGATCATTCGAACGGACGTCTGCTGATCAACATCGTCACCGGTGGCGAGAGCAGCGAACAGCGCGCGTACGGGGATTTCCTGAGCAAGGACGAGCGCTACCGGCGCACCGACGAATTCCTCACCGTCCTGCGCGGACTGTGGCGCGGCGACCTGGTGTCGCTCGACGGTGAGCACATCCACGTCGAAGGTGCGCGCCTGGACCGGACGCCCGATCCGGCGCCCACGGTGTACTTCGGCGGGTCGTCGCCCGCGGCGCTCCCGGTGGCGGGCCGGCACGCGGACGTGTACCTCACGTGGGGCGAGCCGCCGGCCGCGGTCGCGCGGAAGATCGAGAGGGTGAAGTCCGAGGCTGCCGTGTTCGGCCGGTCCCTGCGATTCGGAGTCCGGCTGCACGTGATCAGCCGTGACACGTCCGAAGAGGCGTGGGCGCAGGCACAGCGGCTCCTGGACGACATGGATCCGGACGAGATCGCGCTCGCCCAAGCCGGTTTGGCGGCGAGCGAGTCCGAGGGCCAGCGCTTGATGCGGGAACTGCACGGCAGCGCGACCCGCCACGACGGGAACGCCCGCTCCCTCGAGATCCACCCGGGTCTGTGGAGTGGGGTCGGACTCGTGCGCGGCGGCGCGGGAACCTCGCTCGTCGGTAGTCACGAGGAGGTCGCCGCGCTGATCGAGGAGTATCACGCCGCCGGCATCGACGAATTCGTGCTCTCGGGTGTCCCGCACCTCGAGGAGGCGTACTGGTTCGGTGAGGGTGTCCTGCCGTTGCTGGCGCGCCGTGGACTGTGGAAGCATCCTGCTGCGGCGCAGGGACTTTCACTGGTGCACTGACGGTCAGGCGTGGGCGCGGTAGATCTCGCTCGCGATCCGCTCCTTGTAGGCGGCGAACTCGGGGGTCGTGCGCACCGACGGTGATCGCGGTGCGTCGTCCTCGTCGCCGGGCAACGAGATCCTGACGTCCTCGACGATGCGGCCGGGTCGCGCGCTCATCACGAGTACCCGGGTGCCGAGGAAGACGGCCTCGTCGACACTGTGGGTGACGAACAGGACCGTGCGGTGCTCGGCGTTCCGGATCGCGAGCAGTTCGGTCTGGAGCTTCTCGCGGGTCAGGGCATCGAGCGCACCGAAGGGCTCGTCCATCAGGATGATTCGCGGTTCGTTCACCAGCACCCGCGCGATCTGCGCGCGCTGCTGCATGCCGCCGGACAGTTCGTACGTGCGCCGATCCCCGAACTCGGACAGGCCCACGGTCGCGAGGATCCGGTCGGCTCGCGCGCGGCGCTCGGCCCGGGGGACACCGCGCAGCTTCGGTCCGAGTTCGACGTTGGCGCGCACCGACTTCCACGGGAACAGGTTGGGTTTCTGGAAGACCACCCCGCGTTCGGAACCGGGGCCCGTCACCGGGACACCGCCGATGTCGACGGTGCCGGTGGTGGGGGATTCGAATCCCGCGAGCATCTGCAGCAGGGTGGTCTTGCCGCATCCGGACGGGCCGACCAGGCACACGAACTCGCCCGCCTCGACGGTCAGATCGACGGTGCTCACCGCGGGCACCGCCGACGGACCGGTGCCGTACGACTTCGAGACCCCGGTGAAGGTGACCCGGTCGGTTCCCGTCCGGACGCCGGTCACGGCTGTGCGACCTTGCGTGCCGCGTCGACGTAGATGCCGTTCCGGTACACCTCCGGGTCGCTCACCGCGGTGATCTGACCCTGTTCGAGCAGGAACTGTGCGGTGGAGAGCAGATTGTCGGCGAAGGCGGTCCCGAGATACTCGTCCGACGCCTGATCCGACGCCCGCAGATAGGTCAGCCCGTCGAGCTGCGGACGCACCTCCTCCGGCGAGATGCCCAGCTGGACCGCGAGCGCGACCGATGCCTCGTCGGGGTTGGTGAGGAGCTGTTCGACGGCCCAGTCCTGGGCCCGCGTCCACACCGCGACGAACTCCGGGTTGGCGTCGACGAATGCGCGGGTCGCGCCGGCGAGGTCGAAGGTCGGCACGCCGGCGGCGGCGGTGTCGGCGCTGGTGAGCAGCACGTGGCCGTCGGTGAGTTCGGACAGGGTCGGCTCCCAGATCCAGGTGCCGTCGATCTCGCCGCTCTGCCACGCCGCGACCGTCGCGCCGGGTGCCAGGTTGACGAGGGTGACCTGGTCGGTGATGCCGGCGCGGTCCAGTGCGGCGAGCAGGCTGTAGTGCGCGGTCGAGGCGAACGGCGTCGCGATCGTCTTGCCCGCGAGCTGTTCGACCGACGTGATCGCCGGATCGCGCACCACGAGGGACTCGGCTGCGCCGATGACGTCGTGGATCCAGACGACCTGTACGTCGATGTTCAGCGGCGCCGACAGCGCCTTCGTCGCGGGGCTGGAACCGAGCAGGCCGAGGTCGGCGCTGCCGGAACCGAAGGCCTGCACCACGTCGCCACCCGACGCGAACCGGCTCCACGTGATCTCGGCGTTGGGCAGGCACGCCTCGAGGATGCCCGAATCCTTCACGAGGAGATCACCGTTCGGGATGTCCTGGTAGGCGATCCGGGCGGTGGTGGTGATCGATTCGTCGACCTCGAACGGGCAGGCGCTCGCTGCGGCGGAACCGTCGGGGGAACTGCTGCGGTCGGAGGACACGCAGCCGGCGACGAGCGTGGCCGTTGCCAGCGCCGTGACGGCAACGAGTGTGCGCTTCATGATTTTCCCTTCCAGGGCACGGCGAGGACGCCGATCCATTTGATGACTGCGTCCAACACGAGGGCGGTGACCCCGATGACGACGATGCACGCGATCGTCAGCGGTGTATCGAGTTGTGTGCCGGACAGATACGCCAATCCGCCGATGCCGGGGATGCCGTTGTTGAGTTCGGCTGCGACGACCGTCGTCCACGCGAAACCCACGGCGATGCGGATGCCGGTGAGCACTTCGGGTGCGGTGGAGGGCAGGACGACTTCGGTGAGCACCTGGCGCCGGTTGGCGCCGAGTGAGCGCACGGCGTCGATGAGGTCGCGCGGCACCGAATGCACGCCGTTGATCGTGGCGATGGTGATCGCGGGGAACGCGGCGAGGAACAGCAGCCAGATCTTCGAGGTGTCGCCGATGCCGAACCACACGATGAGCAGGCCGATGTAGCCGAGCGGAGGGAGAGCACGCAGGAAGTTCAGATACGGCTCGACCAGGGTGTTGAGCGGCCCCCACATGCCCATCGCGAAACCGAGGAGGGGGCCGACGACGATTGCGGCACCGACACCCGCGGCGATCCGCTGGCAACTGGCCAGCAGGTGTTCCCACAGGAAATAGCCCTGGGCACCCTGCACGAGTCGATCGACACCCGGTGCGACCGGATGCCAGGTGTTGGCCAGCACGAACGCGTCCCACACCGCGCCCGGTGACGGCAGGAACAGCGGTTCGATCAGGCCCGCGGCGGTCACCGCCCACCAGATCAGCAGGAACGCGCCAAGGGCGACGAGACGGCCGGCGGCGCGGCGGAGGAAGGCGTTGTCCGATCGTGGGCTTGTCGGCGCGGCGGTGACCGCGATGGTCGGGTCGTCGAGGGTGTCGACGGGGGCGTTCACGGTTCCGGCACCTCCTGGCCGGAATTACCGGGCCCAAAACAGCTTTCGATTCTCAGAGTGGTGATCATGGGCCGAGGTGACGCCCGCGTACAGGGTTCGGATCGTCGTGATCGAAACCCTTGCCTCGTGCGTGGTTTCGGTAGCGGCAACTACCGAAACCACGCACAGGGCGCGGGGGGCTAGGAGACGGGGACGGGGGACGAGCGTCGGGCGGCCGGGCGGGGCAGGCCGTAGTGGTCGCGCAGCGTCGTGCTCTCGTACTCGGTGCGGAACACACCGCGGCTCTGCAGGATCGGCACGACGTGGTCGACGAACGCGTCGAAGCTGCCGGGCAGATAGGGCGGCATGATGTTGAAACCGTCGGCGGCACCGGCCTCGAACCAGGTGACGATCCGATCCGCGACCTGCTCCGGGGTGCCCACGATCGTGCCGTGCCCGCGCGCGCCGGCGAGGCGATGCAGCAACCCGCGCAGGGTGAGGCCGGGTTCGCGTTCGACCATGTCGAAGATGACCCGAGAGCGGCTCTGCGCGCCCTGCACGTCCTCGGGGCGCGGTAGCGCGTGCAGCGGAACCGGACCGTCCAGGGGGAACCCGGACAGGTCGACGTCGTCGAATCGGGACGACAGGTGCGCCAACCCCACCTCGGGGATCGACAGGTCCGTCAGCTCCTGCTCGATGCGCCGCGCCTCCGCCTCGGTGGAACCGATGATGGGGGACAGGCCGGGAAGGATCTTGACTGTGCCGGGGTCGCGGCCGAACGCCGCCGCCTGGGCCTTCACGTCACGGTAGAAGTCCTGCGCGTCGCCGAGGTCGACCTGCGCGGTGAAGATCGCCTCGGCGAAGCGCGCGGCGAACGCGCGGCCCTCCACGGACGAGCCTGCCTGGACGAGTACCGGGTGCCCCTGTGGTGAGCGCGCCGCGTTGAGGGGCCCGCGAACCAGGAAGTGTGCTCCGGCGTGGTCGATCCGGTGCACCTTGTCCGTGTCGGCGTAAATGCCGCGCTCGCGATCGACGACGACGGCGTCGTCCTCCCAGCTGTCCCACAGGGCAGTGGCGACCTCGAGGTATTCGGTTGCGCGTTCGTAGCGGTCGGTGTGGCCGAGCCGGCCGTCGAACCCGAAGTTGTGCGCGGCCGCGGAGGACCACGAGGTGACGATGTTCCATCCCGCCCGTCCGCCGCTGATGTGGTCCAGCGACGCGAACTGGCGGGCCAGGTTGTAGGGCTCGGTGTATGTCGTGGACGCGGTTCCGATGAGACCGATGTGCTCGGTGACCAACGCCAACGCGGACAGCAAGGTCAGCGGCTCGAAACTGCTCTGCGCGACGCGATCGGCATGGCGTCCGACCGCCGGAACGTCCGCCAGGAAGATCGAGTCGAACCGTCCACGCTCGGCCGTCTGTGCGATCTCGCGGTAGTAGTGCACGTCGTCGACGCGTTCGGGGGTGGTACCCGGCAGTCGCCACGACGCTTCGTGGTGGCCGGTCGCGGGAACGAACACGTTGAGATGCAATCGAGAAGCCATAACGAACACCCTCCGAAATACTGTCGGCACAAATCACCGGCAGTTCAGCAGGGTTCGGACGCCGACCCAATACTTGTGCTCGACGTGATTCCAGGGAGGGGTAGTTCAGCATCGGGGAGTCGAGGATTGCGTCCTCGTCCCTGACCGAATGTTGGTGCCCATGCGTGGTTTTGGTAGCGGCAACTACCAAAACCACGCACGGGCACGGGGGACGGGTCAGGTGGTGAGGATGGTGGCCGCGGCGGTGCCGGGGGCTCCGTAGAGCTGTGCGAAGCCGACGCGGGGAGTACCTGAGATCTGCCGGTCACCCGCCTCGCCACGCAGTTGCCGTACCAACTCGTGGACCTGCCGAAGCCCGGACGCGCCGATCGGTTCGCCGTTGGCGATGAGGCCACCGTCGGTGTTGACGGGAAGCCGGCCACCGATCTCCGTGTGGCCCTCGGCGATCAGTTTCTCCTGGTCGCCGTCGGCGCAGAACCCGGCCTCGGCCAGGTGGATGACCTCGGCGCCGGCGTCGGTGTCCTGCAGTTGCACGACGTCGACCTCCTCGGGTGCGATCCCGGCCGCCTCGAACGCGGCACGCGACGCGTAGACGGTCGGGGAGGCGTCCTCGTCGACGGGCGCGAACGTCGTGTTCACCTCGTAGGCCCCGTATCGCCGCGTGCGGATCTCGACCGCCCGTACGTAGACGGGGGTGCGGGTGAAGCGGTGCGCCATATCCGCCCGGCACATGACGACGGCGGCGGCGCCTTCGTCGGGCGCGCAGAACATGTAGTGCGTCAGCGGGTAGTTCAGCGTCGGGGAGTCGAGGATCGTGTCCTCGTCGATGGGCTTGCGGCGGAACGCATTCGGATTCAAGGCCCCGTTGCGGTAGTTCTTCGCCGCGACCTTCGCGAGGGTGCGCTGCGAGATCCCGTGGTCGTGCAGGTATTTGTTGGCCTTCATCCCGAAGAACTGGGTGGTGAGGTACTGGCCGTTCTCCCCGTACCACCTCGGCATCCCGACCAGAGTGGGGTCGACGGTGAACGCCCCGCGCGGATGCTTGTCCATCCCGATCGCGATACCGATGTCGAAGCGACCCACCCGGATCGAATCCACACACACCTGGGTCGCGCTCGCCGCGGTCGCGCACGCGTTGAAAACGTTCGTGAACGGCAACCCGGTCAGACCCAGAGTCCCGACGATCGCGTCGGGATTCGCGATCTCCCAGCTGCCCCCGACGGCGAACTGCATGTCCTTCCACTGCAGCCCCGCATCGTCGAGCGCTGCCTGCACGGCATCGGCACCCATGTCCATCGCGGACTTGCCGTCGAACCGGCCGAACGGGTGCAGCCCCACCCCGATGATGGCGACATCGTCCATCCCGACTCTCCTCGTCGCTCAGACCGCGCGGAACGCGAACGTGACGGTTTCGGTTCCGTCGTCGTCGACGGCGATGGGCACCATGGTCAGTTCGACCTCCATGCCGAAATGCAGCTTGTTCGGGTCGTTCTCGGTGAGCCGCCCCTCGACGCGGACGACGTCGTCGAGCTGGACCAGCCCGACGCCGAACGGGGTGAACGTCGCGGCCGTTTCGCGCCCGGCGTAGGGAGGGCCGGGGAGAAAACCCTGCGTCGTCCACGAGACGAGGGTTCCGCGCCGCGGCAACGTGGTCTCGGCGACGTTGCGTGAACTGCACCGCGGGCACCGCCTGTGCACCGGAAATGCGACGGCCGCGCAGTCCTCGCACCGACTGCCGATGAGCTGCGGGTCGGGCTCGGGCCAGGTGGAGATCTCGGGTGCCAGGGCTCGGGGCATCGGGTTTCTCTTTCGTCTCGGCGGCACATCGAACCGAACGTCGACGAATATACGGTAAGGCATACAGTAAAACCATTACCGGTCGTGTGGGTGCTGCTCCTCGGCGATCCGCATGGGATCCACGGTTGCCTGCCGGACCTGGTTCGGGATTGACTTCACGGACGCCCGTACAGATGCAGGAGGGTCCATGGAGTTGCGCAGGTTGGCCGGTGCGATGGCAGTGGCCCTCGCGACGACACTGACAGCGTCCGTGTCGTTCGCCGACGCAGAGCCCCTCGTGCCCGCAGCCCCGGTCGCCGAGGCGTTCACCCTGCCGGAACTGATCGGGCCCTACCCGTCGGACGCTCCCGCGCGCGGCTCGTACATCGGCGTCCTCGACGGCTTCACCGAGATCCGGGACACGCGCCCCGACCTGCTGCAGCGCAATCTCGACCGCGGCGTGGAGATCAACAACGCCGCGACCCCGGTCGAACAGCAGCGCGCCCTGTTCGACGACAACCACGACCGCCTGCTCTCGCTGTCCGACGGCCTCGGCGCCGGCCTCGGCGGCATCTTCCGCGCGGCGCTCGCCCAGCATCGGCTGCCGAAAGTCGCGGCCCTGCTCGCCGGGGACCTCGCCCGCGCCGGTGGCATCGCGAACTCGACACTCGTCGAGAAGAACCACTGGAGCAATCCGCGGCCCTTCGAGGTGGTGCCCGAACGCATCGTCGCCTATCGGGGCGACGGCATCAGCGGAGGTGCCGACCCGTTCGCCGATGTGTACGGCACCGACTCGTACCCCTCCGGGCACGCGTCGCAGGCGTACTGGAAAGGCATCCTGCTCGCCGACATGCTGCCCGAACTGGCACCGCAGATCCTCACGCGCGCGTCCGAGATCGGCAACGGGCGCATCGTGCTCGGCGTGCACTACCCGCTCGACGTCATGGCTGGCCGCATCATGGGCCAGGCGGCCGCGGCGGACCGGCTCAACGATCCGGCGTTCGCGCGGCTCGTCGACGAAGCGGGTGCGGAACTGCGCGCCGTGCTCGAGACCGCCGCCGGGATGCCGCTGCGTGACTACATCGCCTCCGACAGCCCGTACCGGTCCGCGGAGACGGCCCGCGCCGAATTCCGCGAACGGCTCACCTACGGGTTCGAGCGGATCCATCCGGACGCCACGAACGGCATTCCCGCCGAGGCCGCGGTGCTGCTGCGTGCGGCCGCACCGGACCTGACCGACGAGCAGCGTCTGGATGTGCTGCGGCAGACGGCGATTCCCGCCGGATACCCGCTGGACCGGACCGGTCCCGACGGCGGCTGGCTGCGCCTCGACCTCGTCGAAGCTCACGAGGCGGTCGCCGGGAACTGATCCCATCGTTCCGATCACAGGGATTTCAACGCTTCAGCGGAATCGCGTCGCGGCTCTAGCGTCGTGGGCACAACGGGGGAGAGATTCACAGCCCGCCCACGGTGCCCGAGGAGGCGTGAAATGACCACGATCGAAAAGCGACTCACTGTCGAACCACTGTCCGGCTGGACCGGCGCCTTGATCCACGGCGCGGATCTGTCGCAGCCGTTGTCCGACGGTGAGATCGCAACGATCCGGGAGGCGCTGCTGCGCTGGAAGGTGGTGTTCTTCCGCGACCAGGATCTCGACCACGCTTCGCAGATCGCGTTCGGCAAGCAGTTCGGCGACGTCACCCCCGGTCATCCCTACGAAGGCACCACCGCGCCGGAGGGATTCCCCGAGATCCACACCGTCTCACCGAAGGCCTACGACCACCGGTACGGCGCCGACTGCACCAAGCGCCGCGGGGCGGCCGGCCCCGGCTGGCACGCCGAGGTCACCCCGCTGATCAACCCGCCGTCGCATTCGATCCTGCGCGCCGAGACGATCCCGCCGTTCGGCGGCGACACCCAGTTCAGCAACGTCGCGGCCGCCTATCAGGGCCTGAGCGAACCGGTCCGGGCGTTCATCGACGAGCTGCGCGCCGAGCACCGATTCGGCGCCGCGTTCGACGCCGAGCGCAGTTCGGAGAAGATCGGGGACCTGGTCCGCACCAACCCGCTCGCCACGATTCATCCCGTGGTGCGGGTGCATCCCGAGAGCGGGGAGCGCGTCGTCTACGTCAATCCGTCGTTCACGCGGGAGATCGTGAACCTCGCGCCGCGCGAGTCGCGGCACGTGCTGGACCTGCTGTTCGCCGAAGTCGCACGCCCGGAATACACGGTCCGGTTCAAGTGGGAACCCGGCAGCGTCGCGTTCTGGGACAACCGGGCCGCGCTGCACCTGGCGCCGCAGGACGCCCACCATCTCGACCACGACCGGGTTCTGCACCGCATCACCCTCGTCGGCGACGTGCCGGTCGGGCCGAACGGAGTGAAGTCCGAATCGATCTCGGGTGAATGGTTCGGGGCGGCCTGAGCATGACCACCGTCCTCGAAAAGTCCTCGGCGGGAGTCGCTCTCGTCGATCCCACCGCGCTGTCCGCGCGCACCCAGCGCGCCTCGCGGGTGCCGCGGTCGGTGCAGCGCCTGCTCGGTCCGGTCCTGCTCGTCGTGGCCTGGCAGGTCGCGTCGAGCACCGGGTTCTTCGACGAACGCACGGTGCCCCGGCCGCTGTCGGTGCTGTCCGCGGCGTGGCGGCTCATCACCGACGGGTCGCTGGAGGAGCACCTGACGATCAGCCTGCTGCGCGTCGGCTACGGCCTGCTCATCGGCATCGCGCTCGGGCTGGTGCTCGCCGTGGTCTCCGGCCTGTCCCGCATCGGCGAGAACTTCGTCGACGCCAACATGGAAGTGCTGCGGGCGGTTCCGAACTTCGCGCTGGTACCGCTGCTCATCGTGTGGTTCGGCATCAGCGAGGTCCCGAAGGTCATCCTCATCGTCCTGGCGGTCGCGGTATCCATCTACATCAACACCTTCGCCGCGATACGCAGCGTCGACGCCGGGCTCGTCGAGGCGGCACGTTCGTTCGGGGTCGGCCGCGGCGAACTGATCCGCCGTGTCGTCCTGCCCGGCGCACTGCCCGGGTTCCTCGTCGGCCTGCGCCTCGCCCTCACCGGCGCGTGGCTCTCGCTGATCTTCGCCGAGACGATCAACGCGAAGAAGGGCCTGGGCCGCATGATGACCGACGCCCGCGAGTACTTCCAGATCGACGTCGTGTTCGTACTCATCGCGGTGTACGCAATCCTCGGGCTGCTCTCCATCGCGGTGGTGCGCTGGCTGGAGAACCGGCTGCTGACCTGGAGGCGAGCCTACGATGGCAACTGACCTGGTGGACAACGACACCCAGACGGTCGTTGTCGCGCGCGGTGTGCGACGGGTGTTCGGCGCGCAGACCGTCCTCGACGGTCTCGACGTCGAGATCGCCGCGGGCGAGTTCGTCGCGCTGCTCGGACGCAGCGGATCCGGCAAGTCGACCTTCCTGCGGGCGCTCGGCGCGCTGGACCCCGACGTCCAGGGCCACATCCGGGTGCCCGCGAAACAGGCGGTCGTGTTCCAGGAACCGCGTCTGCTGCCGTGGCAGAAGGTGCTGACCAACGTCACGATCGGACTGCCCAACAACGCCACGGTGCGCGAGCAGGGCCGCGCCGCGCTGGCCGAGGTGCACCTCGAGGACAAGGCCGGCGCGTGGCCGCGCACCCTCTCCGGCGGTGAAGCACAGCGCGTCGCGCTGGCGCGGGCACTCGTGCGCGAACCCCAATTGCTGCTTCTCGACGAACCTTTCGGTGCACTCGACGCGCTCACCCGCATCCGGATGCACGGCCTGCTGCTGCGGCTGTACCGCAAGTACCGGCCCGCGGTCCTGCTCGTCACCCACGACGTCGACGAAGCGATCCTGCTCGCGGACCGCGTGATCGTGCTGACCGACGGGGCGATCTCCCTGTCCACCCGCGTCGACGTGCCGCAGCCACGTTCTCGGGACTCGCGCGAATTCACCGCGCTGCGACGGCGACTGCTCGCCGAACTCGGTGTCGGCGACGAACCCGACGCTCGATAACTCACATCAGAAGGAACATGACGTTGCCTGGAATCAGACGGGCCCGGTGGGCATTGCTGCCCGCCCTCGCATTGACGATGCTCGCCTCCGCCTGCGGGCTGTCCGAATCCGAGGAGAGCGAAGCGCTCTCCGAAGCGACCATCGCGAACACCGTCGACGTCCCCGAGGGGACGGAACTCGTTGTCGCCGAGCAGAACGGGAACCAGTCGCTCGCATGGTCGCTGTCCGGCGCCGGAGCCGACGCGCCCTACGAGGTCACCTTCGCGGACTTCAGCGGCGGCCCCGCTGTCATCGAAGCGCTGCGTTCCGGCGCTGCCGACATCGGCTTCGTCGGCGAAGCGCCTGTTCCGATCGCCGTGTCCAACGGCATCGAGGACATCGTGGTCGTTGCGGGACAAGCGAATCCGGGAAGCAGCGGCGGCTACTACCTCGTCGCGCAGCCGGGCAGTGGCATCGAGACCCTCGAAGACCTGCGCGGCAAGCGCGTCGCATACCCGCCGGGCACCGGCCGTCAGATGATCACCGTCGGCCTGCTCGACCGGGCCGGTCTCGAACTCGGCACCGACGTCGAGGGCGTCGAACTCGCGGGATCGGAGGTGGTGCCGACGTTTGTCGCCGGTGCGGTCGATGCCGCGATCGTCCTCGGGAACCAGTACTACAAGATCGGCTCTCCGCCGATTCTCGGTGACGGAACCGGCATCAACACCGGCATCAGCGCGCTGGTGGTGCGGCGCGATGTCCTCGACGATCCCGTCAAGGTCGCCGCGATCGGCGACTACGTCGGACGGACGGTCGCGGCGAACAACTGGCAGGAAGCCAACCCCGAGCAGTGGGTCGAGGCGTACTACGTCGGTGTCCAGGGCATCACGTACGAGCAGGGCAAGGAACTGCTCGACAAGACCGGCATCGCGAAGTACTACCCGATCGAACCGAAGTTCACCGCACTGTTCCAGACCGTGTCGGACGGGCTCCTCGACACCGGCATCATCGACCGGCCCGTCGACGTGGCTCCCTACCTCGACGACCGCTACAACTCGATCATCCAGGCGCAGAACGACACCGACGGAGTGGCGCTCACACCGCTTCCGTAGTCGTCTGCGACCGCACCCGAACCACACGAGAAGGAGCGACACCATGACCCAGGCCGCAACCCGCATCGAGGTGCGCCCGCAGTCCGGTTGGACCGGCGCCGAGATCCACGGACTCGACCTCACCCGCGAACTCACCACCGACGAGATCGCCACCGTCCGGCAGGCGCTGCTGCAGTGGAAGGTCGTGTTCTTCCGCGACCAGCACCTCGACCACGACCAGCACCTGCGGTTCGCGAACTACTTCGGCGCACCAACGCCCGCCCACCCCCTGTTCGATTCGATCCCGGACCCGAACTACCCGACGATCTACCCGATCTTCCGCGACCGCTTCAAGGCCCGGGTCGCGAGCACTTCCGGCTACGACCGGCCCGGCTGGCACGCCGATGTCACCGCCGCGGTGAATCCGCCGGCAGCGTCGATCCTGCGTGCGGAGGTGCTGCCCCCGTACGGTGGCGACACCCAGTGGTCCAACACCGTCGCCGCGTACGAAGGATTGTCGGCGCCGGTCAAGGCCCTCGCCGACGGCCTGCGCGCCGTGCACCGGTTCAGTCCCGGTGCGGGCACCACCCCCACCGAGGACTACCTGCGCAGGGTCGAGAAGCGGCCGCTGCTCACCGAACATCCGGTTGTGCGGGTGCACCCGGAGACGGGGGAGAAGGCGCTGTACGTCAATCCCGGTTTCACGTCCCACATCGTCGGGGTGTCGCCGCACGAGAGCCGCCGGTTGCTCGAGCTGTTCTACGACGAGCTGGCGCGTCCGGAGTACACGGTGCGGTTCCGGTGGGCGCCTGGCTCGATCGCGTTCTGGGACAACCGCTCCAGCGTGCACCTCGCGCCGCGTGATCTCACCACCGACGACGATCGCCGGCTGTACCGGATCACCCTCGTCGGTGACGTTCCGGTCGGACCGGACGGCCGGGAGTCGGTCGCGCTCGAAGGCGAGCCGTTCGAGGCGATCTGACCTCCGGGGTTACCGGAGATCCTCTTTCAGGGCGTTGACGACGACGGTGACGGGGGCGGTGCCGTCGGCGGCAGGAATGTCGCTGTTGACCGCGGCGACCAGGATCGTGCCGGACGCCGGCAGGTATCCGGCATAGGTGTTGTACCCGGGGAGTTCGCCGGTGTGCTCGAGCCAGCCGTTCTCGATGCCCCAGCCGAAGCCGTAGGCGCGTTCGGGGGTGGCCGGTGGCACGTCGTAGTTGAACGACTCGAGCCGGTACTGCTGGGTTTCGGGGTTGAGGATGCCCTCGCCGGTGCCGAGCGCCTTCGCCCAGCGCTGCAGGTCGTCGATGGAGGAGATCACGGCGCCGGCCGCCCATCCCCACGACGGGTTCCAGTTCGTGGCGTCGGCGGTCTCGCCCTCCGGCTGGCCCTGTTCGGTGATGCCGGCCAGGTGCGGGTCGGGGAACGCCGCGTCGGCGGGCAGGGACGTCTCGGACATGCCGAGGGGTGCGAACAGGTGCTCCTCGAAGTAGTCCGCGAGGCTCTGCCCGCTGACCTGTTCGACGACGAGACCGAGCGCGACGTAGTTCGAGTTGGAGTACTCGAACTGCTCGCCGGGCGCGAAGTTCGGCGGATCGCCGCGCACCACGTCGAGGAGTTGTTCCGGGGTCCACGGAGCGTCGGGGTTGGCGAACAGCTGTTGCTGGAACCCCTCGTCGAAGGTGTAGCTGGGGATTCCGCTGGTCATCGTGGCGACCTGCTCCAGCGTCGCGATGTCTCCGTTCGGAAGGCCCGGTACGTATTTGCCGATCGGGTCCGTGAGCTCGAGCCGTCCGTCCTCCCACAACTGCAGGATCGCGGTGGCGGTCATCGTCTTGGTGAGACTGCCGACGCGCGTGTGGTCCTCCGGTGTCGGCGGCTGCTGGGTGTCGACGCCGGCGACACCCGCGGTCCCGGTCCATTCCCCCTCGGGGCCGATCACCCGCGCGACGACGCCGGGGAATCCGATCTCCCCGTGCAGGCTGTCGAGGGTTTCCTGCAACCGGTCCGCCAGCGCGGACTCGGCGCTCTCCGGGGATTCCGTGCCCGTCGTGGGCGAGGTGGTCGTGTCGTCGCTGGTGCACGCGGAGGCCAGCGCGACGACGGTGGCGGCCAGGAAGATCGGGAGTCTGCGCATGGTGGGCTCCGATGGGACTGGATGGTCGCTTAGTCCGGTTCAGTATGCGGCGGGCTCGGCCGGACTGTCCGCGCGATCACCGAATCCGCCCGCGTCCCCGCGGCCCCGTCCTACCGTGTGGGACGACGGATCGGAGTATCGATGAACCCGCTCATCCACGTGTCACCGCAGGTGCGTGACGCCGTCGCCGACGGGCGACCGGTCGTCGCGCTGGAATCGACGATCTTCACGCACGGGCTGACCCCGCCTCGCAATCTCGAGGTCGCGTTCGAGGCCGAACGGAACCTGCGCGACGCCGGCGTGGTGCCGGCGACCGTCGGCGTGGTCGGTGGCATCCCCACGGTGGGGTTGTCGGACGAGCAGATCACCGCGCTCGGATCGGAGCCGGGCGTCGAGAAGCTCGGCGTCCGCGACCTTCCCGCCGCCGCGGCGAAAGGCATCTCGGGTGGCACGACCGTCGCCTCGACCGCGGTGCTCGCCCACCACGCGGGAGTGCGGGTCTTCGCGACCGGCGGCCTGGGCGGCGTCCACCGCGGCGCGGCGTCGACGTTCGACGAATCCGCCGACCTGACCACCCTGGCATCGGTACCGATCCTCGTCGTCAGCGCCGGAGTGAAATCGATCCTCGATATTCCGGCGTCCCTGGAACGCCTCGAAACCCTGAGCGTGCCCGTCGTCGGCTATCGGACGCGGCGGTTCCCCGGCTTCTACGTGCGCGACAGCGGTTGCGCGATCGACTATTCCGTGGAGTCGCCCGCCGAAGCCGCGGCGATCGTCGACGCCCGCGACCGTCTCGGCTCGAAAAGTGCTGTGCTGCTGGTCAATCCGGTGCCCGAACAGGACCAGCTCGATCCGGCGCTGCACGATCGGGTGCTGCGTGACGCCGAGCATGCCGCCGCGGCCGCCGGGGTCACGGGGAAGGCGACGACCCCGTTCCTGCTCGCCCACCTGCATCACGCCACCGGTGGCCGCAGCCTCGACGTGAACGTCGCGGTCTACCGCGCGAACGTCGCCCTCGCCGCGTCGGTGGCCGTCGAATTGGCATCCGGGTGACCGGGCACTGGGTGTTGCACGTCGACCTCGACCAGTTCATCGCCGCGGTCGAGGTACTGCGCAACCCCGACCTGGCGGGGCGGCCGGTGATCGTCGGCGGTCGCGGCGACCCGACCGAACGGGGTGTCGTGTCCACGGCGTCCTACGAGGCCCGCGAGCACGGCGTCGGGTCCGGGATGCCGCTGCGGACCGCGGCCCGCAAGGTCCCCGACGCGGTGTTCCTGCCCGTCGACGCGGACACCTACACCGAGGTGTCGAACGTCGTGATGGACACGTTGCGCGGGCTCGGCGTCGTCGTCGAGGTCCTCGGCTGGGACGAGGCGTTCCTCGGGGTGGACACCGACGATCCGGAGGCGGTCGCGCGGACCGTGCAGACCGCGGTGTTCGACGCGACGGGACTGCATTGTTCGGTGGGCATCGGCGACAACAAGCTGCGCGCCAAGATCGCCACCGGCTTCGGCAAGCCGCGCGGCATGTTCCGGCTCACCCGCGACAACTGGTTCGCGGTGATGGGCGACCGCGGCACCGACGCGTTATGGGGTATCGGCTCGCGCACCGCGAAGAAACTCGACGCGCTCGGGATCCGCACCGTGCGGGATCTCGCGATGGCGTCGGAAGCGGACCTGGCGGCGCGGTTCGGACCGAAGACCGGGCCGTGGCTCGTCGGACTGGGACGTGGGGTCGGCGGCGCGACCGTGACGGCCGAGCCGTGGGTCGCGCGGTCGCACGGGCGGGAGGTGACGTTCCAGCACGACGTGAGCGACTGGGCGGAACTCGCCGAACATGCGCGCCGGCTCGCGGCCCGCGCCACCGAGGACATCCGCGCCGAGCAGCGACCGGGCGTGCGGGTGGAGGTCAAGCTCCGGTACGCGCCGTTCACCACCCACACCACCGGCCGGGCCCTGCCCGAACCGACGTTGGACTCGCAGGTCGTCTCGGACGCCGCGGTCGCCTTGCTGGACCGGTTCGATCACGACCGGAAAGTACGGCTGATCGGGGTGCGGGTCGTGATGGTCGAGCCGTGAGCGGTCAGCGGGACATGCCGTAGAACCGTTCGACGCGCACCCGCAGCAGCAGCCGCCGTTCGGTCACCATCGCCGCGCGGAACTCGTTCCAATCCGGATGCTCGCCCTGCAGTTGCCGATACTGCTCGACCAGCTGTTCGACGGTCTCATCGTGCGGAAGTGCCGCGACCGGGGACAACTCGGCGTAACCCTCCGCGACCGCGTACGACCAGCCGTCGGCGGAGTCGACGAACATGCTCACGCGCGGGTCGCGGCGCATGTTGCGGGTCTTGGCGCGGTCGTCGGTCACCGAGACGGAGAACGTGCGGGTGCGGGGGTCGTAGTGGTGCAGGATGTTCGACAGCTGCGGCCGTCCGTCCCGCTTGAGGGTGACGAGCGTCGCGACCTTGGTGGTGGTGAACAGCGCTTCGAGCGGATCGGTCGATGCCATGCGTCCAGCCTAGAGCCGTGGTGGGTCGAGTTCGGATGATTCTGTGTATCAGACGGTTTCGAGTGACGAGCCGATGATCTCGGCGAGTTCGCGTGGCGCGTCGTTGTGCACGGTGTGACCGGCGTGCGGCACCGCGAGGATTCGCGCGGCCGGATTGCGCCGCCGGACCTCGTCGGCATCGGAATCGGACACGAAATCCGATGCGCCACCACGGATCAGCGTCAGCGGAACCCCGATGCCCGCTAGATCGTCCCACAGCGCCGACAGATCCTGGCCGTCGTCGAGCACCGCCGAGGGCGTCACGTCGAGAACGATCGCGCGGCGCACCAGTTCCGGAACGATCGCGGCGAGACGGATCGTCGTGAGACCGCCGAGGGAAGCGCCCACCACGGCTTCGGCTTCGGGTGCCCAGCGGCGGACGGCGTGTGCCACCGCGTCGGCCGCGTTCCAGGGGGAGTGGTCGGGGTGGTCGAGCGGCGTCGAATGTCCGTGCCCGGGCAGGTCGACGGCGAGCGCGGGCAGTCCCAGCGCGAGATTGAGTGCATCCCAGGTGTGGGCGTCCTGACCGCTGTCGTGCAGGAACACGATACGAGGCGGTTCGGTGGCCCAGAGCAGCGAGCTCACGTGCACGCCCTCGCGGATGTCGGTGCCGACACGCTGCACCACCGGTGGAGCATCGAGTGTCAGCCCGAGTTCGGCGGCGTTCCGGGGGAGCTGTGCGAATTCGTCGTCCTGGAAATGCGAGACCATGGGGTCCTTTCCGCGCTCGAAGCCGGTGCGCAAGGTTGACGGCAGGAACACATCCTATTTTCTCGGCGCCGTTCCGGCCGGATAGTTGTGCCCGAGCACAGACGGACGGGTGC
This sequence comes from Rhodococcus sp. O3, assembly GCF_048897285.1. Lineage (NCBI taxonomy): Bacteria > Bacillati > Actinomycetota > Actinomycetes > Mycobacteriales > Nocardiaceae > Rhodococcus > Rhodococcus sp. O3. Next base: position 22,046 of record NZ_JBMBTE010000015.1, on the reverse strand, counting down.
TCGGCTGCCGGTCGCTGCCGGGGTCTCCAATCCGGTTGCGTATCGGCCCGGAACGACGGTGGACGTCCCGAAAATTCGGTACACCGACCGTCGATTCGGACACTTCACGGCGGGTCCGGTCCCCGGATGACGGCGAAACGACCGTGCACACCGCAGGCCGAACCTTAAGATCGAAAGGTCCGACTGCACGCGAACTCGTCGAGGTATCGCCATGGCCGACGACATCGAGAACGCCCCACGCTCGTCCCCGCAGGAAGGTCGCTTCCCACCGGCGGTGGAGGGACTGCTCGACAGTCCGCTCGCCGGTCTCGCCCCGTGGATCGTGCTCGCCGTCTTCGAGGGGCCGGGCAGTATCGCGTGGGTGGCGGCCGTGGCACTGGGCCTGTCGGTCCTGTTCCTCGTCCTGGACCTGGTTCGCGGCCGGTCGCTGAAACTGCTCGGCGTGGTCGACGTCGTGTTCTTCGCGGCGCTGCTGATCACCCACTTCATGCTGAGCGAGGACAACCAGATATGGCTCGAGACGTGGATCGGTGAGATCGCGAACATCACGCTGGTGCTCATCGCGGTCGGATCGATGCTGGCGCGGAAGCCGTTCACGATCCAGTACGCGCGCGAGGAGGTCGATCCGCAGTACTGGGATTCGCCGGTGTTCCTGCGCACCAACTACGTCATCACCGGGGCGTGGGCACTCGCCTTCCTGGTCGCGGCGGCTGCGGGGTGGTACGGCGACGCGGTGCTCCACGACGACGACAACATCTGGACGGGATGGGTGATCCAGGTTGCGGCGATGGTCGCCGCGATCAAGTTCTCCGCCTGGTATCCCGACCGGGTCAGCGAGCGGATGGGCGACGCCACGGAATGACGGCCGCCGTCAGTCCTGGTCGTCGAGGTAGAACAACACGAGGGTGACGGTCAGGATCAGGGCGGGGACCCACGCTGCCTGCCCGCCGACCCACTGGGACACGAGGGCACCGAAGACCGCGCCGCCCGCGAACGACGCGCAGATCGCGCCGTAGACGGCGGTGTGGCGGCGGGCCACCTCGTCGTGGTCGACGAACCCGCGGAACCAGGCCTCGGTGAGCCGCATCAGGTTTCCGGTCGTCGCGATGGACATGTAGGTGAGCTCGCCGATCATGCGATACAGACCCATCTGCAGTGCCGCGACGAACGCGATGGGAACGGTGACCGCCGCGGCGTGGACGCTGTCCGGCAGGAACCCCACGATCACGAGGATGATCGCCTGCAGGCCCGTCGCCCAGCGCAGCGGGCGGGTGAGGCGGCGTTCGATGCGGCCGGTCTTGACGAGCATCGCGACCGCGATGCCGACGAGGAACGCGAGGATCGGATACAGGTGCGCGAGCGCGTCGCGCCATTGTGCCTCGGCGAGATCGATGCCCATGAGGATCACGTTGGCGGTCTGCGTGTTCGCGAAGACACCGTCGCGGGTGATGAACGTGTATGCGTCGAGGTAGCCGCCGACCATCGTGAGAATGACGGCGAACCGAAGGGAAGTCGAGGTCTGCGTCGCCATGAACCGGGTTCCTCCGCCCGAGGTGCTTCGATCACCATAGGGCCACCGGCGGGGCGCCTGCACAGTTTTCGGCGCCCGTCCAGAGTGCGGTGCGCGCAGATCGGAATCCTTTTACGTGCACGGCCGGGCAGAGGACCATGGACCACGGTGTCCGCGGTCGCGGACGCCGGGTCGACGAGAGGCACAGCCCATGACTGTCACCGACGAATACCTCGAGAACAACAGGAAGTACGCCGAGTCCTTCACCGGTCCGCTTCCGCTGCCTCCCAGCAAGCACGTCGCGGTCGTGGCGTGCATGGACGCGCGGCTGGACGTCTACCGGGCCCTGGGGATCGGCGAAGGCGAATCCCACGTGATCCGCAACGCCGGTGGTGTCGTGACCGAGGACGAGATCCGGTCCCTCGCCATCAGCCAGCGACTGCTCGGTACCCGCGAGATCATCCTCATCCACCACACCGACTGCGGCATGCTCACGTTCACCGACGACGAGTTCAAGCGGTCCATCCAGGACGAGATCGGCATCAAACCGTCCTGGTCGCCCGAGTCCTTCCCGAACGTGGAGGAGGACGTGCGGCAGTCGCTGCGCCGCATCGAGGACAGCGCGTTCATCACCCGGACCGAATCGTTGCGCGGCTTCGTCTTCGACGTCGCCACGGGTCGGTTGAGCGAGGTGAAGTCCGACTGAGGAGACGCGATGGCGACCTTCGTGCTGCTGCCCGGTGCCGGATCGGACTCGTGGTACTGGCATCGGGTGGTGCCGCTGCTGCAGGAACTGGGGCACACCGCGATTCCCGTCGACCTGCCGTACTCCGACGACGCCGCCGGACAGTACGAGTACGCCGACGTGGTGGTCGCGGCGGCCCGGGACGCGCAGTCGCCGCTGGTCCTGGTCGGCCAGTCCATGTCCGCGTTCACCGCGGTGATCGCGGCGGAACGGCTGGTCGTCGACCGGCTGATCCTCGTCGCGCCGATGATCCCGGCGCCCGGCGAGTCACCCGGCGGATGGTGGAGCGCTGTCGGTCAGGAGGAGGCCAAACGCGCACAGGACATCGCGGACGGGCGTGACCCCGACCTTCCCTTCGATCCGCGCGAGCTGTTCTTCCACGACGTGCCCGCCGAGATCGTCGCGGAAGCGTTCACGCACGAAGCGCCCGTGCTCTCGGATTCGGCGTTCGAACCGGCCTGGCGCGCCGACCGATGGCCGGATGTGCCGGTGAGGGTGGTCGCCGGCCGTCACGACCGGTTGTTTCCGCTCGATCTGATCCGGCGGATCGCCCGCGAGCGGGTCGGCGTGGAACCGGACGTCCTCGACAGCGGTCACCTGGTGGCGCTGGTGCGTCCCCGTGAACTCACCGATCTGCTGGTCGCGCCGGTCGAGGGGCGGTAATTCCCGAGTGGCTCAGTGTCCGTTGCCGTTGCCGGCGCTCGTGTGCTGCGCGGCGAGGGATTCGGGCATCGGTTCGTGGCGCAGGTAGCCGCGCGCGAACTCGGCGGTGCCCTGCGTCAGGGCGCGCAGGTCGACGGGATAGCGCGTCAGCTCGAGCTCGGGCACCTCGGCGCGCAGCAGGGTCGTGCCCGGGCCCGCGTTCTCGGTGCCCAGAACCCGGCCGCGCCGGGCCGAGAGGTCGCCGAGGACCGCGCCGAGATAATCGTCGGGGACCACGACCTTCACCGCGTCCACGGGTTCGAGCACCCGCACCGTCGTGTGGGTGGCGGCGTCGCGCAACGCGAGTCCCGCGGCGGCCTGGAACGCCGCATCCGACGAGTCGACCGAGTGGGCCTTGCCGTCGACGAGGGTGACCTTGACGTCGACGAGCGGATGACCGGTGGCCACACCCTTGGCGGTGGCGCTGCGCACGCCCTTCTCGACGGACGGGATGAACTGGCGGGGCACGGCGCCGCCGACGACGTGCTCCTCGAACTGGACACCGCTGCCGACCGGTAGTGGCTCGACCTCGATGTCGCACACCGCGTACTGGCCGTGCCCGCCGGACTGTTTCACCAGCCGGCCGTGCCCCTTCGCGGGACCGGCGAACGTCTCGCGCAAGGCGACCCGGTAGTCGACGATGTCGACGTTCACGCCGTGCCGGTTGCGGAGCCGGTCGAGGACGACCTCGGCGTGGGCCTCGCCGGTGCACCACAACACCAATTGGTGTGTGTCGGGATTGTTTTCGAGGCGCACCGCGGGATCCTCGGCAGTCAGCCGGGACAGGGCCTGCGCGAGCTTGTCGTCGTCGCTTCGGGTGTGGCCCTCGACGGCGACCGGCAGCAACGCCTCCGGCAGCGGCCACGGATCGAGGACGACGGGGTGGTCCGGGTCGCACAGAGTGTCGCTGGGCACGGCGCTGCCGAGTTTGCCGATGCACACCAGGTCCCCGGCGACCGCCTCCGGCACCGGGCGCTGCTGCTTGCCGAACGGGCTGGTCAGCGTCGGGATCCGTTCGGTCGTCTCCTCGGCGTGGCCGGGCCCGCTCAACCGGACGAACGTGTCGGGGCGCAGCCTGCCGGAATAGACCCGCACGAGGCTGATCCGCCCCACGTACGCGTCGCCGGTGACGCGCACGACCTGCGCGGCCAGCGGGGCGTCCGGGTCGGCGAACGGGGCGCCGGGCCGGCGGTGCGTCGGGTCGGGAAACACCGCCGCGATCAGGTCGAGGAGTTCGGCGGCGCCTACCCCGTAGTCGGTGGCGGCGGATGCGGGATGCAGTGTGCACGCGATCATTTCGCGTCGGATACCGTCGGCGAGGGAATCGGTGTCGAGGGTTTCACCCGCCAGGTAGCGCTCCATGAGGGTGTCGTCCTGACCCGAGATCGCCTCGACCAGACTTTCCCGGATCTGCCCCAGATCCGGGGTCTGGCCGGGGTCACCGTAGGTGCGGCCGAGCAGCACGTCCACCGATCCGCACGGGCGGGAGCCGTCGTAGGCCGGCACGAACACCGGGCGCAGGGTGTCGGGTCCGAGACCGAACGCGTCGTGGCATTCGGTGAGCATCTCCTCGTAACCGCTGCGCGCGATGTCGAGTTTGGTGACGACGATGCCGCGGGGGAGTCCGGCCTCGGCGCATTCCCGCCACAGCGCGCGTGTCGCGGCGCTGATCGGGTCGGTCGCGGAGACGACGAACACCGCCGAATCCGCGGCGCGCAGGCCCGCGCGGACCTCGGCGTCGAAGTCCGGGTGGCCCGGCGTGTCGATCAGGTTGATCTTGGTGCCGTTCCATTCCAGCGGGATAACGGCGAGCTGCACCGATCGCCGGTGCTGCTGTTCGATCGGTTCGAAGTCAGAGATGGTGGTGCCGTCCGCTGTGCGGCCCGCACGTCCGATGGCGCCGGCGGCGAGCGCGAGCGATTCGGCGAGGGTGGTCTTGCCGACCCCACTGCATCCGATCAGAACGACGTTGCGCAATTGGTCCGGGCGTTCGACGACGGGCGCCCGTTCGGTTCGCGCCGAGGTTCGGTCGGGCATCGGAGTCTCCTCCCGTGGCATCCGTGCCACCGCTCGACACGGCCTCCGACCAGGGTAACCGTGCGGCTGTGCCGCCCGTGTGCCTTTGTGGCGGTTGGGACCGCCGGAAAGGCACACCGGCGGCGGAGCCGCACCTCACACACGGGCGGCGGAGCCGCACCTCAGTACACGTCGCGCACGTACCGCTTCTCGCGCTTGAGGTTGGTGACGTACTCGGCGGCGCCTTCCTCCGACAGACCGCCGTGCTCGGCGACGATCTCGTGCAGCGCACGATCGACGTCCTTCGCCATCCGGGACGCGTCGCCGCAGATGTAGAAGTGGCCGCCGTCCTCGAGCCACGCGAACAGCTCGGCGCCGTGCTCCTTCATGCGGGTCTGCACGTAGATCTTCTCGGCCTGGTCGCGGGAGAACGCCAGGTCCAGGCGGGTCAGGACACCGGACTCGACGAACTCGGTCAGTTCGTCCTCGTACACGTAGTCGCACGCGCGCTTCTGGTCGCCGAAGAACAGCCAGTTCCGGCCGGTCGCGCCCCGCGCGCGGCGTTCCTGCAGGAAGCCCCGGAAGGGAGCGATCCCGGTGCCCGGACCGACCATGATCATCGGTGCGGTGTCGTCGGCGGGAACCCGGAACGCCTTGTTCTTCGTCACGAAGACCCCGGCGATGCCGTTCTCACCGACCCGGTCGGCCAGGAACGTCGAGCACACGCCGCGACGTTCGCGGCCATCGGTGCCGTAGCGCACCGCCGCGACCGTCAGGTGCACGCTCTGCTCCGTCGCGTTCGGGCTCGACGAGATCGAGTACGCGCGGTGCTGCAGCGGCTTGAGTAGCGACAGGAACTCCTCGGCGGTCAGCTCCGGGGTCGGTTCCAGGCGCAGCACGTCGAGGATGTCGCGACCCCACAGCCAGTCGTCGAGCGCGGCCTTGTCGCCGTGCCGCAGCACGTATGTCAGTTCCTCGTTGTGCGTGCGCTTCTCGACCTCCTCGAGGAGGTCGATGTTCGGCGCGGTGATCTCGTAGCTGTGGGTGAGCAGCTCGGTCAGGGTCTGCTCGTGCCCGGCGGGGACGACCGCGCCGTCCAGGCCGAGGGTGTCGAGCAGTGCCTGCACGAGTGCGGGATCGTTGACGGGCACCACGTTCAGGGCGTCGCCCGCCTCGTACTCGAGGCCCGACCCGGTGAGGTCGAACTCGTAGTGGCGGATCTCCTTGCCGGACCCCTCGCCCGACAGCAGCCGGTTGACCGTGACGGCCGCGGGGAACGGATTCTTGCGGTTCCACTGCGACTTCGCGCGGGCGGGAGCCGGGGCCGCGACGGCCGCGGTTCCGTCGCCGTGGATGCCCTCGACGGCCGCGACGAGCGGCAGGGTCTCGGCGATCCAGGCGGCGGCGACGTCCTCGTAGTCGACGTCGCAGTCCACGCGCGGCACGATGCGCTGCGCCCCGAGCTGCTCGAGCCGCATGTCGATGAGCTTGCCGGCCTGGCAGAACCCGTCGTAGCCGGTGTCGCCGAGCGCGAGCACCGCGAAGTCCATGCCCTCGAGGCGCGGCGCGGACTCGGCCGACAGGGCCTCCCAGAACAGTTCGGCGTTGTCGGGCATCTCGCCCTCGCCGTAGGTGGACGTCACGATCAGCACGCGACCGAACGTCGCGAACCGGTCGAGGTCGACGTCGTCGAGCGCGCACACCGTCGGCGCGAATCCGTGGCTGCGGGCCGCGGCCGCGGTGTCCTCGGCGACGGACTCGGCGTTGCCGGTCTGCGACCCGTACAGGATGTGCAGCGCGGGCGCCGAGCCCGCCGCGGCGGCGGTGTCGGGGCCGGTCGCGAGCAGACGGGTCTGCATGCCGGCGAGGAAGCCGGCGAGCCACGACCGCTGGTCCGTGGTGAACGGGGCGTCGGTGGGGATGAACGGGGTCATGCGGAAGCCACCTCCGTGGAAAGCGCGGGCGACTGGGTGAGCAGATCCGGCACCGCGTGACGCGCGAACAGTTCCTCGTAACCGGGCAACCGGCCGATGGAGTCGTGGTTCTTCCTGTCCTGCAGGAGAATCCACCCGTAGGTGCCGGGGGTGTACACGGACCGGACGTTGCGCAACGCCAGCGACCGCTTGTAGTCGCCGAGGCGCTTGTCGGCGACGAGCACCGCGAGCTCCTCGTCGGTGCGCTCCGAGATCGCCTCGAGCGCGTACCGCTGCAGCTTCTTGACGAGGAAGAAATCCTCGGTCAGCAGCAGGTTGCGCACCGCCTTCTGCACGGCCGGATCGGCGGCGTCGGTGGCGCCGGGGATGCGCTGCATCGCCATCGACTGGGCGGCGGCGAGCACCGTGTAGTTGTTGAGCAGCGCGAACATCGCCTCGCTGTCCGTGCCGTCCGGGGTGACGCCACCGGCCACCGGCGTGCCCTGCTGGTAGTCGGTCTTGAACTTGCGCACCTGGTGCTCGACGAGGGCCGCGGCGACCTCCTCGGCGAGTTCCTTGCGGGACTTCGCGGCGAGGATCTGCTCCGAGTCCTGGTACTGCAGCAGCGCCCGCGGCATGCCGTACACGAAGTGCGCCTGCTCGGTCTGCCAGTTGTCCAGCAGGAAGCGGGCTTTGACGGACCCGGTGGCCTCGACGTGCCGGTGCAGCAGTTCGAGCACGGCCGCATTGTGGACCGCCGCCTGCGGATCGTCGCCGGTGACGGAGCCGAGGACGATCGAGTCGGCGCTGGCCTTGCCGGGCAGCAGTCCCTCGGGGTCGTACTGGTAGACGAACCCGCCGGACATGCCGTTGCCCAGGCCCTTGCCGAATCCGCCGAGGTTGAGCACGACACCGTTCGTCATGTATTCGCAGGCGAATTCGCCGACACCCTCGACGACCGCGGCGGCACCGGAGTTGCGGACCGCGAACCGGTCACCGGCCTGCCCCTGGACGAACAACCGGCCGCCGGTCGCACCGAACAACGCGAAGTTGCCGATGAGCACGTTTCCGCCGTGATCGGCGGAGCCGCCGCCGGGGGAGAGCACGACGATCTCGCCGCCGCACTGGCCCTTGCCGACGCCGTCGTTCGCGGTCCCGGTGTGCGCCAGCACCATTCCGTCGTTGCAGAACGCGCCGAACGACAGGCCGGCCGAACCGGTGGTGGTGACGGTGACGGCACTGTCGCGCAGCCAGCGGCGACCGCGCTCGTCGCGCAGGGCAGCGGGGATCTCATCGAGCTGCTCGTGGTTGAGCATCCGCTCGATGTCGATCGCCAGCTGCGCGCCGACGCTCTTGTTGCGGTTGGTCAGCGCGACACCGCCCCCGAGCGCGACCGCGGTCTCGCCTGCGTCGACCAGCGCCGCCCGCAGCTCGGCGATCCAGCGATCGTCGAGTTCGTAGTCCTTCTCCAGGTACACCGGGTTCTCGACCGAGACCTCCGGCACGACGGTCAACATGGCCCGCAGGTCCAGCTTGCCGACGGACGACGGGTGGTCGAGCAGGTGCAGCAGATCCGAGCGGCCGCGGGCATCGCGCAGCGACCGCAGACCCAGCCGGGCCAGCACCTCGCGGGTCTCGTGCGCGACGTTGAGCAGGTACTGCGCCATCGCGCGCGGATCACCGTCGAACACCTCGGGATTGGTGGTCAGACCGGCCGGGCACTTGACATTGCAGTTCTTGGCCATGACGCACTTGAGCATCATCAGCGCGGTGGTGCCGAACTCGAAGCTGTCGGCGCCGAGCAGCGCCGAGGTGATCACGTCGGACGCGGTCTGGTGTGCACCGGAGCAGCGCAGAACCACCTTGTCGCGCAGACCGTTCGCGCACAGCGCCTGGTGCACCTCGGCGACGCCGATCTCGGCGGAGCGGCCCGCGTACTTGAGCGAGGTGACGGACGCGGCGCCGGTGCCGCCGGTGTTGCCGGCGACGTTGATGACGTCCGCGCCGGCCTTCGCGACACCGACGGCGATGGTGCCGATGCCCTCGGAGGACACCAGCTTGACGATGACCCGGACGCGGGCGGCCTTGCAGTCGTGGATGAGCTGCGCGAGGTCCTCGATCGAGTAGGTGTCGTGGTGCGGCGGCGGCGACACCAGTTCGACGCCGGGCGTGGCACCGCGGGCGGCGGCGATCTCCACGGTCACCTTCGCGGCCGGCAGCTGCCCGCCTTCGCCGGGCTTGGCGCCCTGCGCGATCTTGATCTCGATCTCCTCGAGCATCGGGTCGGCGAGGTAGCCGGCCCAGACCCCGAAGCGGCCGGACGCGAACTGCTTGATCCGCGAACCGCGGATCGTGCCGTAGCGGGAGATGTGCTCGCCGCCCTCACCGCAGTTCGACATGCCGCCGACCATGTTGGTGCCGTGCGCGACGGCCTCGTGCGCGTTGGAATTCAGGGCGCCGTGGCTCATCGCGCCGGACGCGAGGGTGCGGGTGATCTCATGGGCGGGCTGCACCCGGTCCAGCGGCACGCTGTCCGGGGCCTTGCGGACCAGTGCGAGGTAGTCGCGGGCCTGCCCGGTGGCCTGCACGGTGACGGTGTCGCCGTAGCAGCGGTAGCCGAGGATCTCGTCGCCGAACCGGGCGACGAGGGACTGGGCGAGCGCCTCGAGCCGGTCGGCCTCGTCGGCGCGCGGGCCGGTCAGGCGCAGCACGAACTCCTCGTCGCCGACCCGGGCCGCGGAGATGCCGCGCACCAGCATCGAGTTGTTGCCGTAGCGGGCGAAGCGGCCCATCTCGCGGCGGAACTCGTCGGCGGTGGTGGCGTACGTGACGTCGGCGGGGGTCGCGAGGACGTCGCGCAGCGCGGCCGGGCGCTGGGCCCGCTCGTCGGCCATGGTGCGCGCGAACGCACGGTAACCGGGGGTGATCTCGAACCGGTCGATCTCGTCGGAGGTCAGCGCCCGGAAACCGCCGTAGCGGTAGGCGTCGTCGTCGAGGCCGTGGGCGTCGCCGAGGCGGTGCAGCGGCAGCAGCCGCAGCGCGTCGGTCAGGTCGGGTTCGCCGTCCCGCTCGCCGCCGGGCAGCGTGATGGGCTCCTCGGTCATGTCGACGAAGCCGCGCACCGCGGTGGTGCCGTACGAGTGCCCGGCACCCTCGGCGCGCTCCTTGAACAGGCCGAGCAGCGGCACGTCCTTCTCGGCCGCGACCGTCAGGGCACGCTGGTGCCAGTCGGCGACGGCCTGCGCGATCGTCGCGAACCCGACGCCACCGACCGGGGTTCGGACGTTCGGGAACCAGCGGCGCAGCACGGCGTCGTCGGTGTCGAGGTAGCTGGGTTCGAAGAACTCGCCGCCGATGTACGACTCGACGGTGCACAGGCCGACGCGGCCCATCGTCTTCATCAGCGACTTCTCGGCGGCCTTGCGGAACTTCAGGAAGGCGTCGTCGGCGTCGTCGCCGTACTTCTCCTCCGCGCGCATCTGCACCGTCAGCGGGTACACGGCGGCGGCACCGAAACCGAGGGTCGTGGCGATGTGGTGCGAGGAGAACAGCTGACCGGACTCGACGATCACCGAGACCCGCAGCCGCAGGCCCTCGTCGATGAGCCGCTGATTCACGGCGGAGGTGGTCAGGATCATCGGCAGCGCGGCACGATCGGTCGCGACGTGCCGGTCGGTGAGCACCGCGATGCCGCCGGTTTCGCGGGCGAACGCGGCGATCTCGTCGGCGAGGGCCTCGACGGCCGCCTCGAGCGCGGCGGCGTTGGCGGCCGGGTCGTCGAACACCGGCGTGAACAGCATCTGGAAGCGGCGCACGGGGGTGTCGGCCTGCTCGCGGATGCGGAGCATGTCGAGGTGGGTGAGGATCGGCGACGGCACCACGATCTGCCGGGCCTCCGTGGCACCGGAGCCGGGGCGGGCGCCGAGCGCGACCCGCAGCGTCATGCCGTCGGCCTCGCGGATCGAGTCCAGTGAGGGGTTGGTGACCTGCGCGAACCGCTGCGAGAAGTACTTGGCGACGCCGCCCTCCTGATCGGACAGGGCGTTGATGGCGTTGCCGTACCCCATCGCGGAGATCTTCTCGGTTCCCGACGCGAGCATCGGGTCGAGCATGAACCGGAACGACTCCTGGTTCAGCGAGTACGACACGTACCGCTGGTAGCGGTCGAGGTCGCCGTTGTAGCGCAGCGGCGAGCCCGCCTTCTCGGCAGGGATCTCGGGCAGCGACGCGAGCTCGGCGCGGGCATCGGCCACCAGCGCCGGGTAGTCGCGGCGCGCGGCGAGCAGTTCGAGGGCCTCGACGGTGCCGAACGAGCGGCCCTGCTCGTGGTCGAAGTACAGCATGCCGCCGGCCTCGATGCGGCCGCGGCGCAGCACGGTCTCGGGTGCGAACCCGAACTGGCCGGCCTCGGAGGTCACGCCCAGGTACTCGGCGGTCTCGACGGTGCGCAGCGGACGCAGGCCGAGCCGGTCCAGGCGGGCGCCGACGACGCTGCCGTTGCCGAAGATCAGGGCGGCGGGACCGTCGTTCTTCTCCTCGTACAGCGAGAAGAACTCGAGCATCGCGCGCACCTGCGGCGACAGGGTGGTGTCGTTCTCCCACGCCGGGGGCATCATCTGCACGACCGCGGTCACCAGATCGAGATCGTCGTACACCAGCCGCGACGCGAGGGTCTGATCGAAGCGGCAGCTGTCGGACTGTCCGGGCGGTCGGATGATGTTGCGGCCCAGGGCACGAGCGAGCGCGCCCTCGAACAGCCGGTTCTTGCGGTCGGTGTTCAGTTCGCCGTTGTGGGCCATCAGCCGGAACGGCTGCGCCATCGTCGGGTGCGGGTCGGTGTTGGTGGAGAACCGGGTGTGGAAGAAGAGGGTGTGCACCGCGTGCGCCGGATCGGTGAGATCGGCGAAGTAGGGGATGACCTCGTGAGAGTTCAAGCGTCCCTTGAGAACCTGGGTGCGTGCGCTGAGCGAGAGCGGGTACAGCCCGGCCAGCGCCGGATCGGTGTATGCCTGCGCCTCGACCGCGAGCAGCACCTCGTGCAGAATCCGGTCGAATTCCTTTGCGCTGTCCACGGATTCGGGGCGCGCGAAGATCCACTGCCGGATCGGCAGCTGGTAGGCGACGGCGGCCGGCCGCAGCACGCTGTCGTCGACCGGGACGTCGCGCACGGCGAGGACCTCGATGTCCTGCGCCGCGAGGGCCGCGCCGATCAGTTCCTCCGCCGCGGGGCGGGCGGCGGGATCGGTCGGAAGGAAGAAGTTGCCGACACCGAATTCGCCTGCCCGAAGGCTCTTTCCGGTGAGCTGCGAGAAGAACGCGACCGACAGGTCGACGTTGACGCCGGCACCGTCGCCCACGCCCTCGGCGGACATGCCACCGCGGTGCGGGACCACGCAGAGAGCGTCGTGACCGAGGGTGAGGACCTCGTGCGTCTGCACGCCGTCCTTGCGGGTGATGAATCCGACGCCACAGCTGCTCTTGTCGAAAGTGCTGTCGTACAGACCGGTTCCGCCGGCATGCGTAAGCAACGGACGTCCTCCTCGGGTGGATCGTGCCGGCAGCCACGGAGGGGTGAGCCCGGGAATCCGGACTTCCGATGGTGGATGCCGACGTCTGAAATGAGGCAGACGTCGTTGTCTGGCAACCCGCGCGTAGCAAGTTGGAAACCCGCGAGTGCCTGGCCAGCGTACCGCACCGCGTGCCCTGCGTGGACGCCACGTTCGTCACACCGGCCGAGCGAGCGCTCGGCTAAGCTGCAGGTCGGAGTGTTCCACGCCACACCGCGAAGCGCTGCAGAGAGGGATTCGCATGACCGACGTACTCGACCGCACCAAGATCTACATCGACGGGGCCTGGGTGGACTCGGACGGCACCGGCCGCATCGAGGTGATCGACCCCGCGAGCGAGGAGGTCATCGCCGTCGTTGCCGAGGGCACCGCCTCCGACGTCGACCGCGCCACCGCCGCGGCCCGCGCCGCGTTCCCCGCCTGGTCGGCGCTGTCCGGCGCCGAACGCAGCGCCTATCTCGGCAAGGTCGCCGCCCTCGCCACCGACCGCGCGGGGGAGCTGACCGAGATCGTCTCCCGCGACATGGGCATGCCGCTCAAGCTCGCGGCGGCCGTCCAGATCGGGATGCCGCTGAGCAACATCGCCGCCTACGCGAAGCTCGCCGGCGAATACGACTTCGACGACCGGGAGATCGGGAACGCCCTCGTCGTGCGCGAGCCCGTCGGTGTCGTCGGCGCCATCACCCCGTGGAACTACCCGCTGCACCAGGTCGTGCTCAAGGTGTTCGCCGCGCTCGCCGCCGGCTGCACCGTCGTCCTCAAGCCCACCGAGGTCGCGCCGCTCGTCACGTACGCGCTCGTCGACATCTGCGACGAGGCCGGCCTGCCGCCGGGCGTGTTCAACCTCGTCAGCGGCTACGGGCCGGTCGTCGGCGAAGCCATCGCCGCACACCCCGACGTCGACATGGTCTCGTTCACCGGCTCCACCCGCGCCGGAAAGCGCGTCGCCGCGGTCGCCGCCGACACGGTCAAGAAGGTCGCGCTCGAACTCGGTGGCAAGTCCGCGAACGTCATCCTCGACGACGCCGATCTCGCCACCGCCGTCACCGAGGGCGTCTCCAAGTGCTTCCTCAACTCCGGGCAGACTTGCACCGCCCTGACCCGCATGCTCGTGCCTGCGGACCGCCTCGGCGAGGCCGCCGAGCTCGCCGCGAAGGTCGCGCAGGCCTACACCGTCGGGCACCCCTCGGAACCGGGGTCCAAGCTCGGCCCGCTCGTCAACGCCACCCAGCTCGCGCGGGTCCGGTCCTACATCGACAAGGGTGTGGAGGAAGGCGCCGACCTGGTCCTCGACGGCCGCGAGACCGGCCTGACCACCGGGTACTTCGTCGGCCCGACCGTGTTCGGCAACGTCACCGAGGACATGACCATCGCACGCGAGGAGATCTTCGGGCCGGTCCTGTCGATCATCGGCTACCGCGACGAGGACGACGCCGTGCGCATCGCCAACAAGAGCGAATACGGGCTGTCCGGCGGCGTGTGGTCCGCAGATCCCGCCCGTGCGGAACGAGTGGCCCGCCGGATGCGCACCGGCCAGGTGTACGTCAACGGCGGCGCGTTCAACACCGAAGCGCCGTTCGGCGGCTACAAGCAGTCCGGGCTCGGCCGTGAAGCGGGCGTCTTCGGGCTCGAGGAGTTCCTCGAGATCAAGTCGATCCTGCGCTGATTTCTGCGCTGATCCTGCGCTGGTACGCACAGCTCACCCGGTCCGACGGTCCGTGTACGGAAATATCTGTGCACCGACCGTCGGGGCGGGTTTTCTCGCGTAGTGGCCGTTCGCGACACGCGTAGACGACTACGCGTGACATTCCTCACTCGCGGGACGATGGTCGTAGTAGAGACGCGAGGAAGAAGTGGAGCCATGTACCAGCCGGCGGCAGAGACGACCATTGCGAGCAGCAGCGGCGAGCGTGCCCGAGGCAAGGGCGCGGTCGAGAGCCTGACCCTGGCCGTGGACCGGGAGCGGATCGCCGGGCTGCGCGAAGTCCTCGAAAGCAAACTTCCCGACCTGGCGCCGTGCGCGCGCCTCCTCGCCGGGGACGCGGCACCGGAGATCCTCGACCGGGCGGTCGCGCGGGCCGTGGCGACCTGGCGTGGCCCCGTCGGACCGGAACTGTGCGCGTACGTACTGAGCTGGTTCGTCTATCTGCAGCGTCCGCGCAAGGCCCCTCGGGTCGCCGGCGACGGCCCGCACGGTGACGTGCTGTTCGCGACGCTGCCGCCGACCGAGCAGCTGGCGATCGTGCTGGCCGCCTACGAGGAGCTTCCCGCCGATCGGATCGCCGCGGTCGTCGGCCGCGTCCTGGCCGAGTTCGAACTCGAGAAGGTCGCCCCGCTCGGTCCTATCGGGGGAGCACGGTGAGGACCCGGACGATGTGGTCCCGGAACTCGGACATGTAGTTGCGCAGGAACGTCTCCGTCGATTCGTTGTGGACGCTGCCGTCGTCGCCGAACACGTCGGGTGTGTAGTGGATGTACGCCTCGGGGGCGGTCATCAGCCGGGCGTTGCAGAACGCCATGACCCCGCGCAGGCTCTGCTGGCCGACCGCGGTACCGATGGCGCCGATGGACGCGCCGATCAGCGCGGTCGGCACATGATCGAAGGAATTCTGGCCCCACGGACGCGACGCCCAGTCGATCGCGTTCTTCAGTGCGCCCGGAATGGACCGGTTGTACTCGGGGGAGACGAACAGCACCGCGTCGACCCCCGCGATCGTCTCCTTCAGCGCCGTGCCCGCCGGCGGAAAGTCGGCGTCGTAGTCCGGGCTGTAGAGGGGCAGGTCCTTGATGGGGATCTCGACGAACTCGAGATCGTCCGGCGCCAACCGGATCAGGGCCTTCGACAGCGTCCGGTTGATGGACCGCGACGAGAGACTTCCGACGAAATAGCCGACGGTGTAGGTGGTCATGGAGGAGTGTCCTTCCAGGCTCGGGCAACCCGACGGGGAACTCCGGTCGAGTATCCGCCGATCGTGGTGCCGCCACGGCCCTTTCGGTCGATCCCGGCTGCCGGCCGACCCGACTTACGGTCACCGTGACGGCAAACGGTGGCGGTGATCCGGCGGCGGACTAGCGTCGACAGTGGACCAACCGGCATTTCGTGAGGAGCACCATGGATCTCGGCCTCGAAGGCAAGCGCGCGATCGTCACCGGAGGCAGCCGCGGCATCGGCTACGCGATCGCCCGGGCACTGGCGACCGAAGGCGCCGACGTCGTGATCGCCGCCCGCACCGCCCACGACCTCGAAATCGCCGCGAAGGCACTCGCCGACGAAACCGGGCGGCGGGTCGTCGGGGTGCCCACCGACACCGGCGACCAGGACTCGGTGGACGCGCTCGTGGCGCGGACCGTCGAGGAGTTCGGCGGCGTGGACATCCTCGTCAACTCGGCAGCCACCCCGTGGAGTGCCAACGCCCCGACCGATTTCGCCGCGACCACCGACGATGTGGTCCGCCGCGAGGTCGAGATCAAGGTACTCGGTTGCCTGCGGACCGCGCGGGCCGTCGCGCCGCACCTGATCGACCAGGGTTGGGGCCGCATCATCAACATCAGCGGCCTCGGGGCGCGGGCGGCCAACTCGATCGCGCAGACCGTCCGCAACGTCAGCGTCGCCGCGCTGACGAAGAACCTGGCGGACGAACTCGGCCCGCACGGCATCAACGTGACGGTCGTGCATCCGGGCCGGACCCGGACCGAGCGGCTCGTCGCGCAGGTCACCGCACGATCCCAGGAGACCGGAGTCCCGGTCGAGGAACTCGAACGTGAACTCGCACAGAACTCCCTGCACCGGCTGATCGACGCGAGCGAGGTCGCCGACGTCGTTGCATTCCTGGCCTCGCCGCGCAGCGTCGGCATCACCGGCGACGCCGTCGCCGTCGGCGGTGGCGTGCCGGGAGCGGTCTACTACTGATCTGCTCGCACCCGAAGGGGAGAACGGCGAAGCCCCCGCACCGGATCGGTGCGGGGGCTTCGTTCGCCCGAGGGCTGAGGTCAGGAAGCCAGGCGCGTACGGCCGAGACGCAGCAGCGTCAGCGCGAGGGTGTTGCCGTCCTTGCCGAGCTCGGTGAAGCGGTCCAGGACCTGCATCTCGTGGTTCTGGGCCTCGCGCGAATGGCCGGTGGCCTTCGCCGCAACCCCGATCAACTGAGACAGCTCGCAGCGCCGCTTGATCACCTCGAGAATCTGGGCATCGAGTTCCTGGATCTCGTCGAACAGATGAGCCAGTTCGACATCGGCCGAAACGAGCTCGACCTCGGTCGAAGCGGCCTGCTCGGCGGTTTCGATGCCAGGCGAATCAAGCTGGACAGTCATGCAGATTCCTCCGGTCTCGTCTGAATCGTCACAGATTGTGTCGTGTCGATCGCCGAAGGTGTTACTCATCCGTACACAAAATTCTGCGTGTCCGTACGACGCCATGTTCTTCCCCCCGGTGAAACTTGGTCTGAGCAGCATGAATACCGCAACTGACTCTCGAGTATGGTGATGATCACACTGGTGCTCGAGATGTTTGTGTGCATTATCCAGGTCAGTGGGACTACTTTGGCCTCTTCTCGACCAAATGTCCAGTTCCAAGCGTGTCTACCCGCCTGGAACGCTGCGCTGCGGTAGCGTTCGCGCCCAAACCGGCACCGGCCGGGGGCGGCGGGGTCCCCTGGCGCTTCCGGAAGGGGAATCGCAGTGGGACGGGCGTTCACAGGGCGCGACGACGAACCGGAATCCGCACCGTACGCCCCACCTCTGGAGCGACCCCCGGAATGGCCCGCCGACTCGTGGAATCGCCGGGTCGCCGTCGCGATCGGGTTCGCTGCCGTCTTCTTCGTCCTGGCGCTGTGGCGCGCCGGCACTGCGGCCGCCGAGTCGAGTGCGGTGACCCGTTTCTTCCTCGTCCTGGCGGCGCTCATGGGACTGACCGCCCTGTTCGGGTACGCCTACTGGCGACCGAAGCGCGGAGCACCGGGTGTGCGGTTCGTGCCGGCCGGCGTCGCCGGGACCACCGAGGTGCGCTCACGACGATCGGTGTTCGGGTTGCTCGTCGCGATGATGGGATGCGCCGCCGCGCTCGCCGTCGGCGCTGCCGTCGAAATCTTCGTGTTCAGCAGCGGATTCCCCTGGGTGAGCCCCGTGCTTGCGTTGCTGGGCGTGCCGTGCGTGGCGTTCGTCGTCGAGGTCCTGCTCGGCCGCATCCGCTCCGGTTCCCTGCTTCTGGGACCCGACGGGGTCCGGCAACGCGGCTGGACCGTGGAGTCCTATCTGCCGTGGGTGTCGGTGGCCGGGGTGCGCGCCGACCATCACGGCTACCCGGAATCGTGGGTGCTCGGCACCCCCACCGCGGCGTGGGCGAGGCGCCGCACCAGCCGCATCTTCCGCCTGGACCGGATGCCCGTCGAACCGATGATCGAAGTGGACTCGCGGCGGTTCGACATAGACCCCGTCCTGCTCCACCGGGTGCTCGAGTTCTATGCCCACTTCCCCGAGATGCGCCGCGAGCTGGGCACGCCGCGGGCGGCCGAACGGATCCTGCGGCGGGACCTGGACGATCCCCACCAGCACTGATCGTTCGTCGCGTGAACACGAACGGGGAGGGGGTATTCCGATCGCCGTTGCGAGGGTAACTTGGATTACAAAGCGGTACTGGCACTGGGTGCCAGAGGTAGCGAACGCTTCGAGCAGATGGGACAGGAAATGACCACACCGGAACCGATCGTCGTCGTCGAAGGGGCACGGACCCCCGTCGGCAGCTTCGGTGGCGTCTTCAAGGACGTGCCGGCGCACGAACTCGGCGCCACCGCCGTCAAGGCCGCCCTCGAGCGGGCCGGTGTGGCAGCCGAGGACATCGACGAGGTCGTCATGGGCTGCATCGGCCAGGTCGGCCCAGACGCCTACAACGCCCGCCGCGTGTCCCTCGCGGCCGGCATCCCGCAGTCGGTCCCCGCCTACACCGTCAACCGCCTGTGCGGATCGGGCCTGCAGGCCATCTGGTCGGCCGCGATGCAGATGCGGTGGGGCGGCGTCGACCTCGCGGTCGCCGGCGGTGACGAGAACATGTCGCGCATGCCGTTCTACGACTACTCCGCGCGGGCCGGTTACAAGCTGGGCAACCACACCCTCGTCGACGGCACCGTCTGCATGCTCACCGACCCGTTCCACAACACCCACATGGGTGTGACCGCAGAGAACGTCGCACGCAAGTACGGCATCACCCGGGAGCAGCAGGACGAGTTCGCCGTCGAATCGCAGCGCCGCGCCGCCGACGCCGCCGCCCAGAAGGCGTTCGCCGAGGAGATCACCCCGGTCGAGATCGGCGGCCGCAAGCCCGTCACCATCACCACCGACGAACACCCCAAGCCCGAGACCACCATGGAGACGCTCGCCAAGCTGCGCGCGGCCTTCGAGAAGGACGGCACGGTCACCGCCGGCAATGCGTCGGGCATCAACGACGGTGCCGGCGCGGTCGTGCTGGCCCGGCAGTCGGTGGCCGAGGCGAAGGGCCTGAGGGGCCTGGTGACCCTCGAGTCCGTCGCGACCGCCGCGATGGAACCGGAACTGATGGGCTACGCCCCGGTGCTGGCGCTGAAGAAGCTGTTCGAGCAGACCGGCACCACGCCGTCCGACATCGACACGATCGAGCTGAACGAGGCGTTCGCGTCGCAGGCGGTCGCCGTGATCCGGGACGCCGGACTCGATCCCGAGAAGACGAACCCGTACGGCGGTGCGATCGCGCTCGGTCACCCGGTCGGCGCGACCGGTGGGATCCTCACCGTCCGTGTCGCCAAGGATCTGGTGCGCCGCGACCTCGAGCTGGGCATCGTCACGATGTGCATCGGTGGCGGCCAGGCGCTGGCGGCGCTGTTCCGTCGCATCGGCTGACGAACGGATGCGGTGGGAGCGCCGGTGCGCTCCCACCGCGAACCGCGGCTCAGATGCTGCGCGGCCGATCCGCCCAGTAGGGCTCGCGCAGCGAGCGCTTGAGGATCTTGCCGGTCGGATTGCGCGGCAGCGCATCGACGATGTCGATGCTGGTGGGGCACTTGAACTTTGCGAGATGTTCGCGGGTGTAGTCGATGAGCTCGCTCTCTTTGACGGTGCTGTCCGCGGTCGGGACCACGACGGCCTTGACGGTTTCACCCCACTTCGGGTCCGGCACACCGATCACGGCGACCTCCGCGACCTCGGGATGCTCGACGAGAACCCGCTCCACCTCGGGGCAGTACACGTTCTCGCCGCCGGTGATGATCATGTCCTTGAGCCGGTCCTCGATGTAGACGAAACCACCGTCGTCGGCGCGACCCATGTCGCCGCTGCGCAACCAACCGTCGACGATTGCCTCCTTCGTCGCCTCCGGGCGGTGCCAGTAGCCCGGGGTGGTCTGTTCCGACCGCCACCACAGTTCCCCGACGGCACCGGGTTCGACGTCGGTGAGCGTGGCCGGGTCGACGATGCGCATCTCCACCCCGGGCAGCGGGGTGCCCGCCGACGCCATCCGCGCGACCTGCGTCTCGTCGCGGTGCACATCCGGCAGCAGCGCGGTGATCACCCCGGCGAGTTCGGTCATCCCGTACACCTGGACGAACTCGGTGTCCGGCCACGCCGCCAGGGCCGCGCGCAGCAGCGGCAGCGGCATGGGCGCGGCGCCGTAGGTGATGCGTGTGAGCCGGGAGAACGCCGCGATCGCCTTCTCGCCGGCGGCGAGGACTCCCGCGATCACCGGCGGCACCAGGAACGCGATGTTCGCGCCCTCCGCGAGCCCGCGGAACAGCGACGGCGCATCCGCCTCGCGGGTGAAGACGCAGCGGCGCCCGGCGTGGATGCCCATCGCCGCGTAGCAGGTGCCGCCCACATGGAACAGCGGCATCGCCACCAGCAGGCAGTCGCCGTCGGAGAACGGCAGCACCGACATCACCGCCTCGGCATGCGCGGCGAGGTTCCGGTGGGTCAGCTGCACACCCTTCGGGTGGCCGGTGGTGCCGGAACTGTAGAGCAGCAGCGCCGTGTCGTCCGCCGAGACCTGCGGCAGCACCGACGGCGGCTCGGAGCGCGCGATCAGCGGTTCGAACTCGTCGTCGTCCCCGCCGACCACCAGAATCTGCGGGGCCGCGGCGAGACGGTCCCGGATGGCGTCGATCTGCTCGACGAGCTCGTTGCCCACGAACAGGATTCGAGGTTTCGCGTCGTCGAGTACGTAGACGAGCTCGTCACCGGCGAGCCGGAAATTGGGAATCGCGGTGGCTGCGCCGAGCGCGGACGCGGCATAGGTGAGCTCGATGCAGGCGAGGTTGTTCTTGTCCACGAACGCCACGGTGTCGCCGGGGCCGACACCGGCGTCGGCCAGGGCGCCGGCGAGGCGCGTCAGCCGCTCGTGCCACTGCGACCAGGTGTGGCTGCGGTCGAGATATCGCACGGCCTCGGCATCGGGCGTCGTGCGCGCCCAGTGCGCGACACGCTCGATCAGGGTGGGTCGGGTCGACTCGGACATCCGAAGAGCCTCCTTCTCGCCTGCGGCACCGTGGGGGGAGCGCCGCGTAGGCCAGAGGCTATAGCCGGCCGGTGCCGCCGTCCCGGGTTTCGCCGGACCCGTTCGGCACCTCCCGGAGGCCCCGGTGGCGCGGAAGGGGCTCAGTCCAGCGGGCGCAGGTGCCGGTTGTGGCCGTCCCAGTGCACGTGGGTGGTCACCGCGGAGCTGTCCTCGAGGCGCCGCACCTCGTAGATGTCGAGGGCGGGAACCTGTGGCACACAACCCCACAGGGCGTGCCCGGTCATGACGAAGTCGATGTCGAGCCGGACCAGCAGGCCCATCAGTTCGCCGATGGTCGGATCGTCGATCTTGGCGAAGGCGTCGTCGAGCAGCACCAGCCGCAGCGCGCGGTCCACGTCCGGCAGGCTCGACAGATATCCGTCGGCCGCGGCGAACAGCGTCACGTAGGACACGAACCGGGTCTCGCCCTGGGAGATCTTGGCGCGCTTGGAGATCCGCCGTTCCTGGTCGGGTTCCGGACCCAGGATCGTCACGTCGACGGTGTGCCAGTTCCGGTAGTCCAGCGCCTGCGCCAGGTGCGCGGCGTACCCGGCGGACGGATCCGTCGTATGCGAGGCCTCGACGCGTCGGCGCAACAGGTCGATCAGTTCCGCCCCGTTGCCCGGCCCGGTCGGATCCGCCAGCAACGCGGTGATGCGGGCGATCTCGTCGTCGCCGCGGTTGGGCACCCACCCGATCCGCACGCCGATGCCGTGGCTGGTGCGGCTCCCCGACAGGCTCGCGTTCATCGCGTCGACGAGCTCGCCGGCGCGTTCGATGCGGCGCCGCAACTCGTCCGCGACCCCGCCGAGCACGAACCCGGTGAACACGTCCCGTTCCCGCTGGGTGAGCGCGCGCCTGCCCTCGTCGACCCGCGTAGTCACGTGCTCGAGGACCTCGGTCGGGGTGCCGTCGGTCCCCGCCCCCGCGATCCGGACCACGTTCACACCGTCGTCGACCGTGTGCTCGACGTCGAGCTGCCCGGACACCGCCCGCCCGAACTGCTGCAGCGCCGCGAGGACCCGGTTCTGGCCGGCCGTCTCGACGTCGGGCAGCGCCGCGCGCACCGCATCGGCGACCG